>JAKAMD010000262.1 GCA_021823875.1 Pseudomonadota bacterium
CAAAACACCGCGCCACAGCGGCGAGACGCACTAAAATAATGCCGGCGTCACGCCGAGCGGGATCGGTCCGAGAAACATCGCGCCGTCATCGAAGCGCAGCGGCAGCGTCAAGGCCTGCCGGCCCTCGAGCACGGTCGGCTTTCCGATCAGATTGAGACCGAGCGCGATATTGGCGCCGGCTTGCTGGCGGGCGGCTTCGCCTAGGCCGGGCGACAGGCGATCAAGCATCCCAGCCAGCTTATCGACCGGCGCAGACTGCTGAACCATTTTCCGCGCGCCGATCGCGGCCAGGAACGGTTCAATGCCGGCAATGGTCATGTGCAGCTCGCCTTGCAGCCTTCCCTTGGCGTTGAGGGCGAGCGAGCCGGCGCCCACCGCCAGCGTCTCGCCTTGCTGCAGGCGCATCTCGTTGATTTCGATGCGGCCGCCCGCCGCCTGAATTTCGCGGAACCGCGCCGGCCAGGGTTTGGGCGAGAAGTCGCTCAGACCGCGCAGCGAGATGATGATGTTGGCGTTGAATGGGACCCGCGCGGCCCGATGCGTCGCTGGCAACGACGCCTGGTCGAGTTCGAGCGCCAGTTCGATCACCGGCTTGGTGTCGACCGCGCCTTCCACGATGCGGCCGTGCAGCTCGACATGCTTGGCGCGCATCAGGTCCTGCCGGCTGGTGCCGTTGACGCGTTCGATAACCGGATCGTCGAGCACCAGTGCCGCGCGCTCGGGCGCCGCCGGCGTGCCGCGCAGGCTGGATTGGGCCAGCCGCCAATTGACCAGGATATTCGGCGCGCGCCCGGGCTCGGCGATGGTGAGCGGGCCGGTGTATTCGCCGATCAGCAAGGTTGGCTGATAGACCTGCGCCACCACCAGCACATGGCCGGCTTCAATGGTGAGCGGCAGGCCCATGCCGCGGAATACCGCACTGGCGCGGCCGCAATCGACCTCGAAGCGGAACGGAAAGCCGCCGACCGACTGCGAACCGCATTCATAAACGCGGCCGGCCTTCGCCTCGCGCGCGCGCCAGCCGTCGAGCAGAACCTGCACCTGACCGGCGGCGTAGTACCAGAACCCGATCCAGCCGCCGACCAGCACCACCAGGGCCAGCACCAGAATCGCATAGCGGCGCCCGTAGCGGCGCCGGGCCGGGATGCCGGTTGCGGTGTGATCCATGACGCTGTGTCACCTTGCGATTGCGGCGTTTCTGCGCCCGCCCGCCAAAGTTGGCCGCCGGCTTGCAGGGGAACCGGCTGCCTGTTACGCGAACAGACCGTCGGCCCTGTCAACGGCTATATCCCCGCATGACCGCAAATATCGAGCAAAACGGCGAAGACCTGTGGGTATTCGCCTATGGATCGCTGATGTGGCGCCCGGGCTTCGATTTCCTCGACCGCCGCCCAGCCCGCCTGGTCGGCGCCCACCGCGCGCTCTGCGTTTATTCCTTCGTCCACCGCGGCACCCCGGAAAAGCCCGGCCTGGTGCTCGGCCTCGACCGCGGCGGCAACTGCCGCGGCATCGCCTACCGGGTGGCGGCCGGCAAGCGTGACGCCACCATCGCTTATTTACGCGAGCGCGAGCAGGTCACCATGGTCTATCGCGAGGCCATGCGCTCGGTCTGGCTCGACGACGACCCGCAACAGCGCGTGCCGGCGCTCTGCTATCTGGTCGACCGCGGCCACGAGCAATATGCCGGTCCGCTGACGCTCGAACAGCAATTGCATTTCGTGCGCCAGGGCCACGGCCGCTCCGGCAACAACCGCGATTACGTGCTGGCGACGGTGCAGGAAATCGAGCGCCAAGGCTACCGCGACGCCGAGCTACATCTTCTGGCCGAGCGGCTCAAGGGCGCGCACGAGACGGCGGCGGGCTAGCCTCCCCACGTCATGGCCGGGCTTGTCCCGGCCATCCATGTCTTATTTCGTTGCCAAGTTTTGTTGACATGTTTTGTTGCCATGCCTGAAGACGTGGATGCCCGGCACAAGGCCGGGCATGACGGAGAATATTGCCCCGCTTCCGAACCTGTTTATTGATCGCCGCTCTTATCTTCAGCCTCCGCGATCAGCCGCGCCGTCGCGGTCTCGATCTCGTCCTGCAAACGCGCGGCGAAGGTCTCGCGATCGAGGCCGGGCGCGATCGGATCGAGAATCTCCACCACCACCGTGCCCGGGCGCATGCGCAGCGAGCGGCGTGGCCAAAACACCCCGGAATTGAGCGCGATCGGCACGCAGGGCACGCCCTCGGCGAGATAGAGATGGGTGACGCCGTACTTGTAGCGCGGCTCGGCGCCGACCGGCCGCCGGGTGCCTTCCGGAAAGATGATGAGCTGGCGGTCGCAGGCGAGTTCGATACGGGCGCGCTCGGCCATCCGGTTGAGCGCCTGCGCGCCGGCGCCGCGGTCGACAGACACCATGCGGCCCTTGATGGTGTACCAGCCGAAGATCGGGATCCACTGCAATTCGCGCTTCATGATGAAGGTCGGGCTGCGGAACAGCGGCAGCAGCGCGAAAGTCTCCCAGGCGGACTGATGCTTGGCGGCGACGATGAGCGGCCCGCGCGGCAGCTTCTCGCGCCCGCGGATTTCGTAGCGGATGCCGGCCACCACGCGCAGCAGCACCAGATTGATCCGTCCCCAGGTCTTGGCCACCCAGATGATGGCGCCATAGGGCAGGAAGAAGGTCGGCAGCGCGATGATCAGCCAGATCACCGTGTTCAAATAGAACAGCACATTGAAGGCGATGGAACGCAAACGATTGAGCAAAGAGACCGGCTCCTTCACACCGCCGTGTCGGGATCCAGACGGAAGCGCACGAGCGCGAACAGGTATTTCAGATATTCGCCCACGAACAGCCGCACTGCCTCGGGATTCTGCCACCAGATTTCTTTCTTCATGCGTTCCGAAATCACCGGATAAGGAATGAGTGTCAAGTCGGGAAGCTGGTGTTCGAGTTCGATCATCGCGCGCGGCATGTGCCAGTTCGAGGTCACGATGATCAGCGAATTGAAATTGTGCTGATGCGCCCAGCGCCGGGTCTCGATGGCGTTGCCGAAGGTATTGAGCGCGGAGTGGTCGATGTCGACGCAGCAGGAGAAATATTTGACATAGAGCGGCGACAGCCGCGCGATCTCCTTGGCGCTGGTCGAGCGGTAGACGCCGGTGATCAACAGCCGCTGGCCGCGCTCGGCTGCCAAGAGCTCGAAGGCGTCGGGAATGCGCGCGGCCGCGCCGGTCAGGACCACGATGGCGTCGGCCTTGCGGTCGATCTGCACCTCCTCGGTCGGAATTTGCCACGCGAACCAGAAAAAGCCGGCGGTCAGCGAGACGGTGCCCACCACGATCACGAACATGGTGAGGTAGCCGATCCAGCGTGCGAGGCTTACCAGCATGCTAGTCGATGCTCTCCAGCGTGCGGTTGACCGTCAGGCGCGAGGTGAGCGCCGTGACCACCGCGATCACGACGATCTGGGCCAGCATCGCCACATAGCCCCAAAAGCCGACGGCGAAGCTGCCGAACAGGGCCGCCGACTGGACGGCCACCGCGGAACCCGCGAACAGCCGCGTGAAAAGGCCGGCCAGCGCGAAGATCAGGATCGCCACGCCGCCACCGAGCGCGCCGCCCTGCAGGCCGAGCATCAGGAAATGGCGCTGGAAGTGCCCGGCGATGAAGCCGTTCTTGGCGCCGACGAAATGCAAGACCTCGATCACCGTCTTGTTGGCCGCCATCGCCCCCCGGGTGGCGAAGGTGACCGACAGGATGGTGGCGGCAATCATCAACAACAGAATGACGATGCCTACCCCGACCACGGTTCCCGCCATGGTGCGCATGCGTTCGATCCAGCCGCGGTGATCGTCGAGGATCGCACCGGGCACCTGTTGCGCCAGCAGGCGGCGCAGTTCCGGAATATCGGGCGCGGCGCCGGGCGCGATCTTGACCACGATCAGCCGGGGCACCGGCAATTCGTCGAGCGTGAGCCCGCTGCCAAGCCAGGGTTCCAACAGCTGGCTGGATTCTTCCTTGCTGTAGGGCCGCACCGCGGCAATGCCGGCGAAATTGCGCGCCACCGACGCCGCTTTCGTCACCGCCGCATCGACGTCGCGGCCCGGCGCCGGCACGATCTGGATGGTGACCTCGCGCGCAACGTCGGATTCCCAATCGCTCGCCGAAGAGCCGATCAGCAACACCGCGCCGGTGGTGAGCGAAACCAGGAAGGTCATGATCGCGACTACCGCGATCAGCGCATGGCTGGAGATGGAATGGCGCGGCACCAGCGGCGTCTCGAAGCGCGGCAGCACGCCCCCGAGACTGCCCGGCATGTTCATTTCAGTTGGCGCCAGTTCCATCATGATCGACTCGACCGGATCAGTCGTAAATGTGCAGGCGGCCGTCGTGCAAGACCAGCCGGCGCGCATCGTATTGGTCCATCAGGGCGATGTCGTGGGTGGCGATCACCACCGAGGTTCCCGATTTGTTGAGCTCGACGAACAGCCGCAGCAGGCGTTGCGCCAGGCTCGGATCGACGTTGCCGGTCGGCTCGTCGGCCAGCAGCAATTGCGGCCGCGCGATCACCGCGCGCGCGATTGCCGCGCGCTGCTTCTCGCCACCGGACAAGACCGGCGGCAGCGCCCAGATACGGTCACCCAACCCCACCCAGTCGAGCAATTCCACCACCTCGTCGCGATAGCTCTCCTCCGGCCGGCCCATGACCATGAGCGGCAGCGCCACGTTCTCGTAGGTGGTCATGTGGTCGAGCAGGCGGAAATCCTGGAACACGATGCCGATGCGCCGGCGCAAGGTAGCAATGGCATCCTTCGACAGCGTGGCGACGTCATGGCCGAACTGGGTGATCAGCCCGCGGGTCGGCTTGAGCGAGAGGAACAGGAGCCGCAAGAGCGACGTCTTGCCGGCACCGGAAGGCCCGGTGAGGAACTGGAAGGAATGCGGCTCGATGCGGAACGTGAGGTCGCGCAGAACCTCCGGCCCCAAGCCATAGCGCAAACCGACATTTTCGAATCGGACCACGCCCAAGCGCTCCGGTTAATGCCCGTTAAGAACTGCCGTTTGCGGCAAATCCATGCGAATCCGCCACCCCGCCGCAGTCTCTCACGAGCCGCGCCCCGTTTGCCCGCTTTTTACAGCATTATCGCCGCCTCGCCAGCGTCAGCTTAGCCTCTTCGCCCGGCCGCGGCCCCGGTCTGGCAAGCGCCCGGGCGAT
>JAKAMD010000263.1 GCA_021823875.1 Pseudomonadota bacterium
TATGAAATTCGGATTCGGTCAGCCGCTCACGCGCAAGGAAGATGCCCCGCTGCTCAGCGGGCAGGGATGCTATGTCGCCGACGTGCTGCCGGCCGGCTGTCTGCGGGCGGTGGTGGTGCGCTCGCCCCACGCCCATGCCCGCTTCACCATCCACGAGCTCGAGCGCGTGCGGGCGATGCCGGGGGTGCGGTTGGTGCTGACGGCGCCTGATATCGCCGGCCTCAACCCGATGCCGTGCCCAGGCACCATTCCCGACCTACCGACCGAAGTGCCGCCTTATCCGGTGCTGGCGCGGGACGTGGTGCGTCATGTCGGCGACGCCGTCGCCTTCGTGGTGGCCGATACGCTCGAACAGGCCAAGGATGCGGCCGAAGCGGTCACCGTCGACTGGCAGCCGCTGCCGCATGTGATCGGCGCCAAGGCGGCGCTCGCGGTCGGCGCACCGAAAGTATGGAACAAGGGCAATCTCGCCTTCGAGACCGAGCTGGGTGATGCCGCCGCCACCAAGGACGCTTTCGCCAAGGCTGCGCGCACCGTCGAACTCACGCTGGTCAATCAGCGGCTGGTCACCAATTATCTCGATACCCGCGGCGTCATCGCCGAGCATGACGGCAAGCGCTATACGCTTACCGTCGGCAGCCAGGGTAGTCACATCATCCGCGACATCATCGGTTGCGCGGTGATGAAGCTTGCGCCCGAACAAATGCGTGTCATCACCCACGACGTCGGCGGCGGCTTCGGCACCAAGCTGTTTCCCTATCGCGAATATGCGCTGGCTGCGGTCGCCGCCGAGCGGCTGCGCAAGCCGGTTCGCTGGGTGGCCGACCGCAGCGAACATTTCCTCGCCGACAGCCACGGCCGCGACAATCTTTCGACCGCGCGGCTGGCGCTCGATGACAAGAACCGCTTTCTGGCGCTCGATCTCGATATCATTGCCGACATGGGCTCGTATCTGAATTGCTACGCGCCCTACATCCCCTGGCTCGGCGCCGGCATGGCGACCGGCGTCTATGATATCCCGGCCGCTCATGTGAGGCTGCGCGGCGTCTACACCCACACGGTGCCGGTCGATGCCTATCGCGGCGCCGGCCGGCCGGAGGCGTCCTATCTGATCGAACGGGTGGTCGACGTGGCTGCGCGCGAAGCGGGCGTTGCGCCCGACGCACTGCGGAAGAAGAACTTCGTCAAGCCGAAGGCGATGCCCTACACGACGCCGACCGGCAAAGTTTACGACAGTGGCGACTTCGGCGGCATCATGGCGCGCGCGCAGGAGATCGCTGACACCGCCGGCTTCGCCAAGCGGGCCGCAGCGTCCAAGCGCGCCGGCAAGCTGCGCGGCTTCGGCATCGCGACCTATGTCGAAGCCTGCGGCAACAACGGGCCGGAGACCGCGACGCTGACGTTCGACCGCGACGGCGGCGTCACCGTGCTGATCGGCTCGCAGTCGAGCGGGCAGGGGCACGCCACCTCCTATGCGCAGCTCATCGCCGAGCGGCTCGGCCTGCCGCCCGACAAGGTGCGCATGGTGCAGGGCGACACCGACCGCATCGCCACCGGCGCCGGCACCGGCGGCTCGTCATCGATCCCGATCGGCGGCGTGGCGGTTGATCGTGCTGGCAAGCAACTGGCCGAGCAGATCAAGGAGATCGCGGCCGAAGCGCTGGAAGCGTCCACCGGCGATCTGGAGATCGTCGAGGGCACCGTGCGCATTGCCGGCACCGACCGGGTGATGACGTTTGCCGACATCGCCGTGCATCCGGCGGCCACGCCGGAGCGGCTGAAGGCGGCCAACGAGTTCGGCAACGATCCGCCGACTTTCCCCAACGGCGCGCATATCGCCGAGGTCGAGGTCGATCCGGAGACCGGCGCGGTCGCCATCCTCAATTACGTCATCGTCGACGACTTCGGCGCCACGCTCAATCCGCTGCTGCTCGCCGGCCAGGTGCATGGCGGTAGCGTGCAGGGCCTCGGCCAGGCGCTGATGGAGGACACCGTTTACGACGCGTCCTCCGGGCAACTGCTCAGCGCCAGCCTGATGGACTATGCGCTGCCGCGCGCGGGCGATGCGCCGAGCTTCACCTTCGAGACCCGCAACGTGCCCTGTAAAACCAATCCGCTGGGCGTCAAGGGCGCGGGCGAGGCGGGCGCCATCGGCTCCTGCCCGGCGCTGATCAATGCCATCTGCGACGCGCTCTGGCGCGCCGGCACCGGCATCAGCCACATCGACATGCCGGCGACCCCATCGCGTATTTGGGCGGCAATCCAGAAGGCACGCAAGGCGGCGGCCTGACCAGGGCCGCCGCTCACGTATTCGTGAACGAAAGCGGCAAATCGCCTTCACACGATTGCCGGAATAGCTCCGTCCCAATGGTGTTTCCAAGAGACAACAAAACCACCACTCGGGGTATCCTCATGAAATTGGCTTCCATGGTTTCGATGGCCGCACTCGTGGCCATCGCGTTCAGCGTCACGGCAGCGTTGGCCGCCGAGAACCCGATCCTCGCCCGCCAGGAACTAATGAAGGCCAACGGCAAGCACGCCAAGATGGGTGTGGCCATGGTCAAGGGCGAGGCACCGTTCGATCTCGCCAAGGCCAAGGAGATTTTCGCCACTTTTGAAAACGCTGCGGCGAAGATGCCCGATCTGTTCCCGGCTGACTCCAAGACCGGCCACGATACGACGGCCTCGCCCAAGATCTGGGAGAACATGGCCGACGTCAAAGCGCGCTTCAAGAAGCTCGGCGACGACGCCAAGGCGGCGGCGGCCTCGGTAAAAGACCTCGCCAGCTTCAAGACCGCATTCGGCGCCATCGGCAAGGATTGCGGCGGCTGCCACAAGGAATACCGCATCAAGAAAAACTGATCGCCGCCGGAGAGCCCGGTGCGACATAGGGCGGCGCCTGACAAGCAGGCGTCGCCTTCGTGCTATGCTAATCGCCTGGATGGGTAATCCATGCTGCGCAAACTGATCCTCGCGGCGGTCGCTGTATTTGTCATCGGCTTCGCGGCGTTCTGGTGGCTCACCGTTCCGCAGACGGTGCCGGCGAGTGCATTGGGCGCACACACACCCGACCTCGCCAATGGCAAGGATCTGTTCGCCATCGGCGGCTGCGCCTCCTGCCATGCCACGCCCAACCAGAAGAACGACACGCTGCTCGGCGGCGGGCGCGCCCTGCACACGCCGTTCGGCACCTTCTATCCGCCCAATATCTCTTCCGATGCCAAGGACGGCATCGGCGGCTGGAGCGAGGCGCAGTTCGTCACCGCCATGGTCAAGGGCACCTCGCCCGGCGGCGAGCATCTCTATCCGGCGTTTCCTTACGACTCCTACAGCCACATGACCTATGGCGACCTGCGCGACCTGTTCGCCTATTTGAAGAGCCTGCCGCCGGTCACCGGCAAGGCGCGCGGCCATGATCTGACGTTTCCCTTCACCATCCGCCGCGGCATCGGTCTGTGGAAGCTCCTGTTCCTCGACGGCAAGCCGTTCACGCCCGATCCGTCAAAGCCGGCCGAATGGAATCGCGGCGCCTATCTGGTCAAAGGGCCCGGCCACTGCGCCGAATGCCATTCGCCGCGTGACGCGCTCGGCGGCATCATCGCCAGCCAGCGTTTCGCCGGCGGACCCAACCCGGACGGCAAGGGCTGGGTGCCCAACATCACGCAGAAGGGGCTCGCCGACTGGTCGGTGAAGGACATCGCCTATCTGTTGGAAAGCGGTGCCACACCTGACGGTGACTTCGTCGGCTCCAGCATGACCGACGTGGTGAACAATCTGGCGAAGGCGCGCGCCGCCGATCGGCTGGCGATCGCGACCTACATCAAGTCGCTGCCGCCGGTCGAAGGGCCGCCGAAGCCGCCGAAGAAGAAATAACAATGCTCGTCATTCCGGGCTCGCTCGCTGCGCGAGCGCCCCGGAATGACGTTTATCCCGCGACCGCGATCTCCAGCGGGAATTGATCGACTACCTCGTGCCCGCTCTCGTTCACGATGAAGGTGTGGCCGAGGAAGATGCCGAACAGGCCGTCGGCGGTGATCGGATTGGGCTCGGCCATGATTATCATGCCGGGCTTGAGCACCATGTCGATGTCGAGGCCGCGCACATGCTCGGCCGCGACATGTGGATTGTCGGTGACGAGATCGATGCCGTGGCATTGGGTCGGCCGCGACTGCACGCCGTGGTCGCGGAAGAATTTCGACGCCTCGCGCATGGCTTCCGCCGGTTTGCCGGGCGCAATCTCGGCCACGATCTTCTTGTAGCCGGGCAGCGTAATCTCCTCCCAGAACCTGCGCACCATGTCGGTTGGCGGACCGAGCGTGATGGGAGAGCCGATCTGCGCGGTATAGCCGCGATAGCCGGCGGCGAGCTCCATATTGATGATGTCGCCCTTTTGCAGCACGCGGTGCGAGGGCCGCGGATTGCCGAAGATCATCGCCGGGGTATCCATCGGGGTCGAGCCGATGATGAGGAAATCGATATCGCCGCCGCCATCCAGGATGGCGCTGCCGGCCGCCGCGCGCAGCTCGTATTCTTTCACGCCCGGCTTGGCGCGCGCGATCATCGCCTCCATGGCGCGCTGGCACAGCACGCCCGCTTTGCGCACGCAGTCGAGTTCCTCCGCGCTGTGGATGACGACGAGCTCGTGCAGGAAGTTCTTGGTGAACACCAGCTCGGCATCCGGCAGGCCGGCGCGCAGCGTGTTGTACTGGTTGACCGGCAAATAGTCCTCGTGGCGGGGATCGATCTCCATTAGGCCGATGCGGCCGCGCTCGAGCTTCAATTCCTTCAGCCGCTCGACCATGACCTCGGCGTAGCGGCCGTTGCGGCTGTGGCGCACGTCCTTGATTGCCGGCTCAACATGGCGACGCACGGCCTCCGCGTGGGTGCCGCCCATCGAATAGATCATGGTCGGCTCGCCATCGAGCGGCACCAGCACGTAGCAGCAGAGTGCGTGCCATTCGACATGGCCGGTGAGCCACAGCATGCCGGCGCCGATGCTCCAATGGCTGGGGCCGCCGGCGGCGATCACGCAATCGAGCTTCGCCTCCTTCATCTTGGCGCGCAGCGCGGCGTAGCGGCGCGCATATTCCTTCTCGGAGAACTGCTCATAGACCGCGTCGCGGTAATAGGGCGTGCCGCGCATATTGGCGAAGGGCAGGGCCTGGTCGAGCTTCGTACGCACGGTTTCC
>JAKAMD010000264.1 GCA_021823875.1 Pseudomonadota bacterium
GTTCCATTCCTGGTGCAGGCATTTCTTGGTCATCGAATTGGCGAAGGTCGGTTCCTCCGACAGGGTCTTGGCCAGCGCCTGCGCGTCGGCGAGGACATTGTCCGGCTCCGAGAGCTTATTATAGAAGCCCCAACGCTCGGCCTCGGCGCCGTCCATGACACGGCCGGTAAAGAGCAGCTCGGAGGCGCGGCCATGGCCGATAATGCGTGGCAGGATGGCGCAAGCGCCCATGTCGGCGCCGGCGAGGCCGACACGCACAAACAGGAAGGCCACCTTGCTGCGCGCAGTGCCGACGCGCAGATCCGACGCCATGGCGATGATCGAGCCGGCGCCGGCGCAGATGCCGTCGATGGCTGCCACGATCGGCTGCGGGCAGGCGCGCATTTCCTTGACGAGCTGGCCGGTCATGCGGGTGAAGGCGAGTAGTCCGGCCATGTCGTCCTTGCGCTGCATCTCGACCAGCGGGCCGATGATCTCGTGCACGTCACCGCCAGAGCAGAAATTGCCGCCGGCGCCGGTGATCACGATGTTCGTGATGCCGTCGGCATATTGAAGGTTACGGAAGGTGTCGCGCAGCTCGGCATAGGATTCGAGCGTCAACGGGTTCTTCCGCTCCGGCCGGTTCAAGGTGATAGTCGCGACTTTCCCCTCGACGCTCCAGAGGAAATGCTTCGGCTTGAGGTTGGAAAAATCGAGCCCGGCGGGACGGAAGCGTGTGGCGGTATCGGTCATCGGTCTTGTCCTCTCGATTCCTGTTTTGAAACTAGCCGGCGAAGGTCAGGCCGCCGCTCACGCTCATCACCTGGCCGGTGACGTATGAGGATTCGGGGCTGGCGAAGAACACGACGGCGTCGGCGATCTCTTCTGGCTTGGCGAAGCGGCGGAACGGGATCGCCTTGAGGAAGGCATCGCGCAGCTTTTCCGAGCGAGTGGCAAGCATCGGCGTATCGGTCGGGCCGGGGCACACGCAGTTGACGTTGATTGAATAACGGGCGACCTCGCGCGCGAGCGACTTGGTGAAAGCGATCAGCCCGCCCTTGGCACCGGCATAGACCGTCTCGCCGCCGCTGCCGACGCGGCCGGCGTCGCTGGCGATGTTGACGATCTTGCCGCCATTGGCCTCGATCATCGCCGGCAGTAGCGCCTGGACGAGATGGACCGGGCCGGTGAGGTTGATCGCCACCACCTTATTGATGAAGTCCGGCGTGTTCTGCAGGAAAGGTTGGATGTCGCCCCAGCCGGCGCCATTCACCAGCACGTCGACGCGCGGATATTTCTTCAGCACCTCGGCGGCTCCGGCGCGGATCGACTCCGAATTGCCCATATCCATGGCGACGAAGTCGATCTTTTGATTGGCGGCGGCGGATTCCTTTTTCAACGCTTCGCCCGCGGCGGCATTCAGGTCGGCGCAGATTACCGTCGCGCCCTCGCGGGCGAACGCCGTGACCGTAGCTTTGCCGATGCCGGAGGCGCCGCCGGTGACCAGAACTATCTTGCCGTCGAATTTCATCGGGCTGCTCCACTCTTTGGCTTTTTCGAAGGATCGGAGGTGCCGGCCAGAAACGCCTGTACGCGCTCGCGGGTCGCCGGCTCGTTGAGAAGACTGCGGGTGAATTCCAGCTCGTCGGTGAAGCCGCCACGGCCGGGCTGCATGGCCGCCGCGATACAGGCCTTGCTGGCGGCGAGCGCGCCGGCCGGCAGGCCAGCGATGCGCTGGGCGGTCTCCTGCGCCCGCTGCGCGAGCTCGGCGCGCGGCACCGCCCAGTGCACCACGCCGAGCCCACTGGCAGCGCCCCCGTCGAGAACCTCGGCGCCCAGGATCAGACGGGCGGCTAGCGCCGGCCCGCACAGGCGGGTGAGACGCTGAGTGCCGCCGGCGCCCGGGATCAGGCCCAGCCGCGCCTCCGGCAGACCGACCTTGGCCTCATTCGCCGCAATGCGCAGATCGCAGGACAGCGCCAATTCGAAACCGCCGCCCATGGCCGCGCCGCCAATCTCGGCGAGCGTCACCTGCGGTAGCGCCTCAATGCGCGCATAGAGGCGCTGAATGCCCGCGACATACGAATACATGCGGTCGGCGCCGTCGGCCATATCCATGCGTGCACGCATCTCGATGAGATCGGCGCCGGCGCAGAAGACTTTCTGGTCCGAGCGGATGTGCAGCACCGTAAATGCCGGACCGGCGGCTAGTTCGTCGAGCTTGGCCTCGAATAAGCGCACCCATTCCTCGCTGATCGCGTTCACTGGCGCCCGCGAGAGCGTCAGGGTCACCACCGCGTCACTGCGCTCGGTCAGAAACATTGCGCCACCCGATTTTCCTGCTCGGCCTCGCCCACGAGCGCCCGGCTGATGACCAGGCGTTGGATGTCGTTGGTGCCCTCGTAGATCTTGCTGGCGCGCACGGCGCGATAAATGCGTTCGACACCGAAATCGCTCATGTAGCCCGCGCCGCCCAGGGTCTGGATGGCATCGGAGCACACACGCTCGGCCGCTTCGGTTGCAAACAACTTGGCCATCGACGCCTCTTTCAGGCACGGCAAGCCCTGGGTGCGCAGTGCCGCCGCGTGCAGCACGAGCTGGCGCGCGGCTTCGATCTGGGTCGCCATGTCGGCCAACCGGAAAGCGACCGCCTGATGTTCGATGATGGTCTTGCCGAAGCTGCGCCGGTCTTGAGCATAATTGAGGGCGATCTCATAGGCCGCGCGCGCCATGCCGACCGCCTGGGCTGCAATGCCGATGCGGCCGCCTTCCAGGTTGGCGAGCGCGATGCGGTAGCCCTGGCCCTCGGCGCCAAGCCGGTTCTCCTCCGGCACCACCAGTTCGTTGAACTGAATCTCGCAGCAGTCGGAGGCGCGCTGGCCCATCTTCTCCTCGACCCGCGACACCCGATAGCCGGCAGCCTTGGTATCGACCAGGAAGCAACTGATGCCGCGCTTGCCGCGCTCGCGGTCAGTGGCGGCAAACACCAGCGCCACATCGGCATTCATGCCCGAGGTGATGTATTGCTTGGTGCCGTTGAGGATATAACTGCCGCGCCGACGCTCGGCGCGGGTGCGGATCTCGCCGGCATCGGAACCGCTCTGCGGCTCGGTCAGGCAGAAGGCGCTCAGCATCTCACCGCGTGCCATCGGCCGCAGATACTTCTCCTTCTGGTCGATAGTGCCGTATTGCACCAGCGGCATGCAGCCGACCGAATTGTGCCCGCTCATGACGGTGGAGACGGCGCCATCACCGGCGGCGATCTCTTCGATCGCCAGCGCATAGGCGACATAGTCGGCGCCGACACCGTCCCATTCCGCCGGCACGGTCATGCCCATGAAGCCGAGCTTGCCCAATTCGCGCAGCGCGGCGCGCGGGAAGCTCGCCTCGCGTTCCCATTCGGCCGAATGCGGCAACAGCGCCTCTGCGGCGAAGTCGCGCGCGATCTCCCGGATACGTTCGTGTTCCTCGGTCAGCAGCATGGTCCCTACTCGGCCGCCTCCCGGCGCGTGCTTGCATGCGTCTTCAGCAATTCGCGCGCGATGATCAGCTTCTGTACTTCGGTGGCGCCTTCATAGATGCGCATGGCACGGATCTCGCGGTACAGCGCCTCCACCTTGACGCCGACGCGCACACCGTTGCCGCCAAAAATCTGCACGGCGCGGTCGATCACCTGCTGTGCCATCTCGGTGGCGAAGGCCTTGGCGGACGAAGACTCGCGTGTGATACGCGGGGTGCCGCGATCCTTTTCCCAGGCCGCGCGGTAGATCAGAAGCGCGGCGGCATCGATATCGATGGCGCTGTCGGCAATGGCCGACTGGGTCACCTGCATGGCGGAAAGCGGTGCGCCGAACAGCTCGCGCGTGGTCGCCCGGTTCATCATCTCGTCGAAAGCCCGGCGGGCGAGGCCGAGCGCCGCGGCACCCACCGTCGAGCGGAAAATGTCGAGGGTCGCCATGGCGATCTTGAAGCCCTCGCCCGGCTCGCCCAGACGGTTGGCAACCGGCACACGACAGCCGGAAAAACGCAGCGTCGCCAGCGGATGCGGCGCGATCACGTCGATGCGGCTGGCGACTTCGAAACCGGGCGCGTCGGCATCGACCACAAATGCGGATAGCCCTTTGGTCCCAGGCCCTTCACCAGTACGCGCAAACACGACGTAGTGATCGGCGATGCCGCCGTTCGATATCCAGGTCTTCATGCCGTCAATGCGCACATGGGCCGGGCCGTCCGGCACCGCGGTAGCGGCAAGCGCACTGACGTCGGAGCCTGCTTCCGGCTCGGTCAAAGCGAAAGCTGCGATATGGCGGCCCTCACGCACCGGCGGCAGATATTTGGTCTTGATCTCCTCGGTGCCGAACAGCGAGATCGAGCCGGTACCAAGCCCCTGCATGGCGAAGGCGAAATCCGCCAGACTGTCGTGCCAGGCAAGCGTTTCGCGCGAGAGGCACAACGTGCGCACATCGAGCTTCTCCGAAAGCCCGCCTTGCGCCGCCGGGACCACCGCCTTGAGCCAGCCGGCCTCGCCGAGCGCGCGCACCAGCGCGCGGCAGGATTTATCGACATCGGCGTGATCGATGTGCTGGCGCACCTCCTCCCGCGACCAGGCGGAAAGGCCGGCGGCATAGTCGCGATGGCGGGCGTCAAAAAACGGCCAATCGAGATGATTAGGGGCTGTCATCACTGCACTCCGCCGTCACGGCCGGCAATGCCGTCGGTCCCGCGCAACATGAATCGTTGAATCTTGCCGGTGGCGGTCTTGGGCAGGCTGTCGACGAATTCGATCCAACGCGGATATTTCCAGGAGCCGACCGAGCGCTTCACGTGCACCTTCAGCTCCTCGTAGATGGCCCGGCCGCCCTCGGCATCGTGATAGTTCTTGAGCACGACATAGGCTTTCGGTTTGATCAGGCCGTTGGCGTCTTCGGCCGGCACGACCGCGGCTTCCAGCACCGCCGGATGCGTGACCAGCGCCGCCTCGACTTCGAACGGCGACACCCAGATGCCGCTCACCTTGAACATGTCGTCGGTGCGTCCGCAGTAGGTATAGACGCCGTCCGCGCGCCGGACGTATTTGTCGCCAGTGCGCAACCATTCGCCGATGAACGTGTGCTGCGACTTCTCGCGCTGGTTCCAATAGCCCATGGCCATCGACTCGCCGCGCACCAGCAAT
>JAKAMD010000265.1 GCA_021823875.1 Pseudomonadota bacterium
CGTTATCAACGAGGACAATGCCGCCAATTATTGGGAGCGCAGCGACCAGTTTGACATGGCGATCGATCTCACTGCGGGCCGCGAGGGACTCAAGGCTCTGGCCGAGGCGATGCAGCACTGGATCGCGCATCTGCTCGGTATTGAGGCAACCATCGAGCCGCTCCAGGAGCTGCGCGAGGTGCCGCTGACCTGGTATGTCGGGCTCGATGCCGATGCGACCCACATCGGCGACATGCTGTGGAACGACGAGGAGATCGACGACGCCACCATGTCGCGGGTGGTGGGCCTGTTCGACCTGCGCTTCCGGGATTCGGCGGTGATGATCGACAAGGTGCGCGGCGACCCGGTCTATTTGATCCTTGCCGCCACGCCCGACCGGCTGATCCGCATGAAGCCGCAGAACTTGGTCACCGGCCTGCCGATCCGCCATCTTGAGGCGGTGAGCTAGAACTCCTCCCAATCGGCGTCGGCTTTGAGTGCGGTCGCGCCCGTCGTTGGCAGGCGCTTGGCGGGTTGCCGTTCCAGCTTCTTGACGGCGGCCGGAGCGTTCGCCGTCGACGGCGCGACGGATTTCGATTTCGCTGCCGGCTTCTCAACCGCTTTCGAGACAGCCGGGGCGCTCGCGCCCACTGCACTATGGCCGACCTTGAAATAAGCGACTTGGGCGTCCATCGCCCTGGCCTGCTGCTCGAGCGTCTTTGCAGTCGCCGCGTTTTCTTCCACCAACGCCGAATTCTGTTGGGTGACCTCGTCCATCTGGGTCAGCGCCTTGTTGATCTGCTCGAGGCCGGTGGCCTGCTCGGCGCTGGCATTGGCGATATCACCGACAATCGCCGCCACCTTTTGGATCGAGGCGACGATCTCTTTGAGCGATTCGCCCGCTTTGTTGACGAGTTCGACACCGTCTTTGACCTGGCTGCCGGAATTGACGATCAGGTCCTTGATATCCTTGGCGGCTTGTGACGAACGCTGCGCCAGCGTGCGCACTTCCGAAGCCACCACCGCGAAACCGCGCCCGGCCTCGCCGGCGCGCGCCGCTTCCACCGCGGCATTGAGGGCGAGTAGGTTGGTCTGGCGCGCGATCTCGTCGATCACGCCGATGATGTCGGAAATCTTGCGCGAAGACTCCTCGATGCGCGCCATCGCGCTCACCGCTTCGCCGACCACGGCGCCGCCGTGTTCCGCCACGCGATTGGTCTCCGTCGCAAAATCATTAGCCTGACGGGCATTTTCTGCGTTCTTTTTGACGGTGGCGGAAATCTGTTCCATCGAGGCGGAAGTTTCTTCCAGGCTCGCCGCCTGTTCCTCGGTGCGTTGCGACAGATCGGTCGTGCTGCCGGAAATCTCGGCCGAAGCGCCGGTCACCTCGCTCGCCGCCACTTTAATATTGCTCACCGCTGCGCCGACCTTGTCCACGATCATCTGGACCGCGGTTGCGATCTCGCCGATCTCATCCTTGCGGCCCGGGATCGCCACCGCGACGGCGAAATCGCCAGCCGCTACCTCGTTGATAGGCTTTCGCAGCGCGGCCAGTGGTCTGGCAATCGACATGAAGCCGAACACGGCCGATCCGATCAGCACCAGCACGGCGAGCGCGCCCAGGACGATCTCAAACTTCTCCGCCCGGGCCGCAGCTTGCGCGGACGCGGTCCGCACCTGCTTGACCATGGCAAACGCATTGTCGGTACCCTGGTCGATCAGGCCTTCCATCTCCTTCCCCAGCGGCAAAATCTTGTCGGTGAGGGCGTGCTGAATCTCGTCGCTGAGAGAGGCAATCTGCATGGCGCCGTCTATCGACGCCTTGCCCGACAGATCGAGCGCCTTCGCCTTGGCCCCGCCGATCTGTTTGGTCAACGCTATGTATTTGTCGTTGAGGGCCCGCAATTTCGTGAGGTTTGCGCGCCGCTGCGCGTCCGCGATCTGTGGAATGATGAATTCGAGATACTTGTCAATGATCAAATGATGACGCGCGGCTTCCTGTTCCGCGGTGGCCAACTCCGCGCTGCCCGCCGCCGTGCGAATATCATGCGCGTTAGCCTGCAGACTACGGAAGCTGGTCTTCATTTGGGTTAGACCGAGTTGCAATTCGCGCTGAAAGTTGACGTCCACATCGGCCTTTTTCAGGCTCGAGTCCGTCATCAGCGCGGCGCCGACGATCCCGGCCACCAACAAAATGCTCAGCCCGGACATAATGGCGAGCTTGGTGGCAATGCGAATGTTCGAGAGCGAGCGGAATTTGGGAAGAGATAACATCGCGTATTCCTGCGAGTTCGGCGACTCGACTACTGCGGCTGGAGGCGAGACGGGGGTCTTCAAGACGCCGTCTTGTCTTGAAGCGGACGTTATGAACAACGATTTAGCGGGCGCGGGATTGGCGCATCACGAGCAGGCGGACACTAAAATAGCGCCGTAACGAAAACTTTAATTGCATTGCGATAGAGAGAGTTATTCTCGTTTGATCAGATGGATTAACATTTCTTTCCGCTGGCAGGGGCTTCTCGCGACTGCGCCGGCATGCCTTGAGATGCCGCTTTTGGCCCGCCAAGGCTCCAACGCGGTGGTTTTGCGCCATTGACCCGCCCTGTGGGCCGCCGTTACCTTGGACCGGTATTTAGGGGCGAGTGGTATCGATGCGCGATTCGGGCCTCAGCGAGGCGATCCGCGCCGTCGGCGGCGTGAGCGAACTCGCGCGTCTAATCGGCATTTCGCAGCCTTCGGTATCGAACTGGACGCGCGTGCCGGCCGAGCGCGTGCTCGCCGTCGAAGCCGCCACCGGCGTCGACCGTGGTGTGCTGCGGCCCGATCTTTACGGTGCGGGGCAGAGCGGCGAGATCGATGACGTCGATGTTGCGCGCGCACAGGAATACGCACTGCTCGCCGCGCTGCTGTTGCGCGCACCCGACGCCAAGCTGCTCGCCAATCTCGCCACGCTGCGCGGCGACGCCAGCCCGCTCGGGCTTGCCCATGCTGCGCTCGCCGAAGCAGCTGCCGGTGCGCGTGCCGAGAGTGTCGAACGCGAGTACTTCAATCTGTTCATCGGGCTCGGGCGCGGCGAATTGCTGCCCTACGGTTCCTATTATCTCACCGGCTTCCTGCAGGAGCGCCCGCTGGCACGCCTGCGCGACGATCTCAATCAGATTGGGATTGCGCGCGCCGAAGCCGTGGTCGAGCCGGAAGATCATGCCGGCATTTTGTGCGAGATCATGGCCGGACTCGCAGGCGGGCAATTGCCGGCGCCGAAAGATTCCGACCGTCTGATCTTCGACCGTCACCTGCGGCCGTGGATAGCGCATTTTTTCGCCGACCTCGAAAAAGCCGAGGCGGCGGAATTCTACCGGTGCGTCGGGCGCGTCGGCCGTGTGTTCATGGAAATAGAAACCGAAGCTTTCGATTTGCCAACGTGAGTCGCGACAATCGGTCATAAAACGTCGAGGAGGGAACGATGCAGGACGATAACAAGACCGGAGTGGCACGCCGCGATTTTCTGCGCGCCTTGGGCGCCGGTGCGGGGCTGGCGGCGATCGCCGCCGCTGCCGCGACGGGCGAGGCTGCCGCCACCGAAACCCCGGCGGAAGCCAAGAAGAATCGCTACAATCCCAATGCCGAAGACGTGAAGAACTATTACCGGGTCAACCGCTACTGAGCGGATCGACCTCGTCAGTGGAGCAGCAGGCGTGCCGGCCGATGCCGTGATGCCCATCAGCGTCGTGGTCGAGCGACGCAAGGCCAAGGAAACTTGGCTCGACGACCTGTGGCGGCCGATCGGTGTGCTGGCGAACGCCGCCGCCGCCGAATGCGGCCGCCTGCTGGCCGAGGGCTGGGCGCAATACCAGGGCGGTATGCTCGACCTGGAACTGTTCCGCGGCGAGACCGAGGGCTACCTCACCAACCTGTCGCAGAATCCCCCGGTGGTCTACGTCGTGCTGCGGCGTAACGAGAGCGGGGAAGGGCTCGCCTTCACGCCGTTCCTTGCCACCGTCTGCCCCTATGAGGCGATGGGCTACAGCGAAGGCAATGACGACGTGGTCGAAGGCGTGCCGATGCCACCCGAGATCGTAGGGTGGCTGCAGGATTTCGTGACGCGCCATCACGTCGACGTGCCGTTCAAGAAGCGCAAGAACCGCAGGCACGAAGACGACTATGGCGGCAAGCAGCCGCGCGCCGCCGGCGAATGGAGCGCATCGTGAGCGAGACCAAGGGCGAGGCCAAGAGCCCGCTGTCGCGCTGGTCCGAGCGCAAGCTGGCGGCGGGCCGCGGCGATGCGCTTGATGAGCCGGCGGCGGAAGGTCAAGCTGCCGAGCCGCCGCCCGTCGAAGCAACATCGCCAGCCGATGCGCCGGCCGAGCCATCGGAGGCGCCGGCGCTGCCCTCGGTCGACGAGCTCGATTTCCAATCGGACTACACGCAGTTCCTGACCAAGAACGTGCCGGAGGCGCTGCGGCGCGCAGCGCTACGCAAATTGTGGGCGAGCGATCCGGTGCTGGCCAATCTCGACGGTCTCAACGACTACGACGAAGACTTCAATGTCGTCGACCAAGTCATCACCCTGGCGCAGAGCAGTTACCAGCCAGGTCTCGGCTATCTCGACGAGGCCGAGAAGAAGCTCGCGCAAATCGACGAAGCGCTTGGGAGCGGAACCCCTGATTTGCCAATCACACCGGCGCAAATTGCCTCTGGCGCGGACGATGATGCCTTGCGCGACAATCGCGACGTTAATGCAGCGTCGTCTGAACCGACTGATGCGCCGCAACAGTCCGCCGACACGGCGGTCGAGCAAGCTTCGCCGGAACCGGCGAAAGACTCTGACAAATAAATCTGTTCTGCCAGTCTTTCGCATTGCGGTGGCAAATGCTGCATAGCGAACGATAATGGGTTGGAGCGCGGCCCCTCGCGGTAACTCGCGGTAATTTGAAGCACTTGCTTCAAAACTGATTGTGCTGCCATAGCCATGAGCTATAATTTTTAAACGTTCTGGTTGCCTAAACAGAACACCCTAGAAAAAAGCGGCTCGAATAAAGCCAAGGGGAGGGGAGACGGTGTCGGTAAAATCCGGTGCTTGCCAAGGCCCGTACGCCTATCGCGTTCTGGCTCCCCATTACCGCCATTCCACTCATCCGCAGCAGTGCCGCGCCGCTACTGCGCGTGCGG
>JAKAMD010000009.1 GCA_021823875.1 Pseudomonadota bacterium
GAGCCGATCCTCCGCGCCCTGCGCGAGGAAAAATACGAAACCCCCACCCCGATCCAGGCCCAGACCGTCCCGCTCGCCCTCAGCGGCCGCGATGTCGTCGGCATCGCCCAGACCGGCACCGGCAAGACCGCGTCCTTCGCGCTGCCGATCCTCAACCGGCTCATCGCCAACCGGCAGCGGCCGGAGCGCAAGGCCTGTCGCGCGCTGGTGCTGGCGCCGACGCGCGAGCTTTCCGGCCAGATCGCCGACAGCTTCCGCACCTATGGCCGCCATATCCGCCCGCTCACCATCGAGCTCGCGATCGGCGGCGTGCCGATCAACCGGCAGGTCCGCGCCATGGCGCGCGGCGCCGAAGTGCTGGTGGCGACCCCCGGCCGCTTGCTCGATCTCGTCTATCAGCGCGCGGTGCGCCTCGACATGATCGAGATGCTGGTGCTGGACGAAGCCGACCGCATGCTCGACATGGGCTTCATCCACGACATCAAGAAGATCGTGGCCATGCTGCCGAAAGAGCGGCAGACCCTGTTCTTCTCGGCCACCATGCCGGCCCAGATCGTCGACCTCGCCAAGCACATGCTGCGCGATCCGGCGCGCGTCTCCGTCACGCCGCAGGCAACCACCGCCGAGCGCATCGCCCAGCGCGTGATCCTGACCGACAAGGAGGCCAAGCCCGCCTTGCTCGCCGAAGTGCTGAAGACCGAGCGCATCGACCGCGTGCTGGTATTCACCCGCACCAAGCACGGCGCCGATCGCGTGGTGCGCCAGCTCGCCAAGGCCGGGCACACCGCCGAGGCGATCCATGGCAACAAGTCGCAGAACCAGCGGGAACGCGTGCTGGCGGCCTTCCGCAACGGCACACTGCGCACCCTGGTCGCCACCGACATCGCCGCCCGCGGCATCGACGTCGACGGCGTCAGCCACGTGATCAATTTCGACCTGCCGAACGTGCCGGAATCCTATGTCCACCGCATCGGCCGTACCGCCCGTGCCGGCGCCGAGGGCGTGGCGATTTCGTTCTGCGATCACGAGGAAAAGGCCTATCTGCGCGACATCGAGAAACTCATTCGGATGTCGATACCGGTCACGGACCGGCGCAGCGGGGAGCGGCCGCAAGCGCATCCGGCCCCGCATCACACGGCCAACCGGCCGAAAGGACGGCCACAGCACGGCAAGGGCCCGCAGCACGCCCGCCACGGCGGTCATGGTGGCCATGGCGGCCACGGTGCCAACGGCAGCCATGGTAGTCACGGCGGCCATCATGCACAGCGCCCGCATGGGGGCCATGAAGCGCCTACCAAGGAGCAGCAAAAGGGCCTAGAAGCTGTTACATTCCTCAAGCGGCCGAATGCGCGGAAACGCGCGGGCGGTTCGCGTGCGCAGGGCTAAGCCGGAGGCGACTGGATGGCGAAAGAAGAGCTGCTGGAGTTCGATGGGACGGTGACCGAGGTGCTGCCGGACGGAAATTTCCGGGTCACCCTCGACAACGGTCATGAGGTGCTCGCCTATACGGCCGGCAAGATGCGCAAATTCCGCATCCGCACCGGCGTCGGCGACCGCGTGATCGTGGAAATGTCGCCCTACGACCTGAAGCGCGGACGCATCAGCTTCCGCCACAAGGGTGATGCGCCGGCACCGTCTCCGCAGCAGCGCCGTCCAGTCTTCCGCGGCAAACGATAAGTCCACGCCCGTGACATCGGGCTGCACCCCCTCCCACCGAGACTGCCGAACGCGGCTTTGACAGGCCGCACGGCGGCCTCTCGCGCAGGCGGCGGCACCAGAGCTCCAAAGAAATCCGATGTCGAGCAATCCGAAGATCGTCGTTCGCTTCAATCTCCGGCACGATCCGGCGATGGAGGCGCGTTATGCCCGCGAGGCGGACATCGAGCTTCGCACCTGCGACCTCAAGGGGCCGGACGCAAGCGCCTGGTCGGAGCTTGCCGCCGCGCACGTCTATCAGATTTCCTCGGCCAAGGACGAACTGCCCCGGCAGTGGTTCGCCAATGCGGCTCTGCTGGAACGCTGCCCCAAGCTGTTGTGCGTCTCGACCAGCGGCGCCGGCTACGACACGGTCGACGTCGAAGCCTGCACCAAGGCCGGCATCATCGTGGTGAACCAGGCCGGCGGCAATGCGCAGGCCGTGGCCGAGCATACCCTCGGCATGATGCTCGGGCTGTCGAAGCGGATTGGCGAATGCGACCGCCGCATGCGGCGCGAACTCGGCTTTCCGCGCGAAGACGTGATGGGCCACGACATCTACGGCAAGACCCTCGGTGTTGTCGGGATCGGTCATGTCGGCACGCGCGTGGCGCGCTTGGCCAATGCGTTTGACATGACCGTGCTGGCCTACGACCCCTATCTGAGCGCGGACGAGATCGCCCGGCGCGGCGCCCGCTCGGTCACGCTCAACGAAGTGCTCGATCAATCCGATTTCGTCTCGCTGCATTGCCCGCGCACCGCCGAAACGCTCGGCATGATCGGAGCTGAGGCCTTCGCGCGCATGAAGAAGGGCGCCGCCTTCATCTCCACCGCGCGCGGCGGCATCCATGACGAGGCGGCGCTGTTTGCGGCGCTGCAATCGGGTCACCTGAGCGGCGCCGGCGTCGACGTCTGGAACAAGGAGCCGCCGCCGCTCGATCATCCTTTGCTCGCGCTCGATAATGTGATCGCGACCTATCACACCGCCGGCGTGACCTTCGAGGCGCGCCGCAACGTGGCCGAAATGGCGGCCGAGCAAGCGATCGGCCTGCTCAAGGGCGAATGCCCGCCGCGCCTGGTCAATCCGGAAGCCTGGCCGGCCTATCGCGCCCGTTTCGAGGCGATCATCGGTGCAGCCGGCCTGACCAAGACGCCCGGCGCGGTGTGACGCAGGCGGGCTCGCCGCTGCCCCACAAAGCCCACATTGCGGCGGGCTAAATTGAGCGACCGAAGCGCCCCCGGCCTGACGGCCCCAGGGCCGAGCGCCAACACACCGGACGAGCCATGAAGCGATCCTTTCTTTGGCGGTTCTTGCTGGTTTTTGTTCTTGCCGGCGGCGCCGGCACGGCGATCGCGCAGAACAAGCCAGCGGCGCCGCATGACCGCGCCGGTCCGAGCGGACCCGGCGTGCTGCAGCTGCTGCCGGCCGATTCGGTCACCGAACACGTCGTCGACACCGCGCAGGGCAAGCTCGCTTACACCGCAACCGCCGGCACGCTCACCTTCTTCAACCAATCCGGGGAGAAGATGGCCGACGTGTTCTACACTGCCTATGTGAAGAAGAACGGCGGCGCCGACCGGCCACTGACCTTCGTCTTCAATGGCGGACCGGGCGCGGCCTCCGCCTTCCTCAATCTCGGCCTGGTCGGCCCGCGCATTCTCGACATGGGGCCGCAGGGCCATGACGCGGCGCAAGCCAAGCTGATCGACAATCCCGACACCTGGCTGCGCTTCACCGATCTGGTGCTGATCGATCCGATCGGCACCGGCTGGAGCCGCACCGCCAAGCCGGACGATGCGCGGAGTTTCTGGAACGTTTCCGGCGACGCCGACGCTATGGCAAAGGCGATCGCGCTCTATGTCGACAAGAACAACCGCATCGGCTCGCCGAAATATCTTCTGGGCGAAAGCTATGGCGGCTTGCGCGCGGCCAAGACGGCGCGCGCGCTGCAGCGCGAACAGGGCATCGTGATCAACGGCATCGTCATGCTGTCGCCGTTCCTGGAGGGCTGGCTCACGTTCGGCGACGACGGCTCGGCGCTGCGCGCGGCGCTGCAATTGCCGTCGCTGGCGGCGGCCGCGCTCGAACGCAAGGGCACGTTCAACCACGACGCTTTGGCGAAGGCTGAAAAATTCGCCATGACCGATTACCTCACCACGCTCGCCGGCCCGGCGCCGCGCGGCGCGGCAGCCAAGGCCTTCTACGACAAGGTGGCGCAAGTGAGCGGCCTGCCGGTCGCGGCGGTGAGCAAGGCGCGCGGCTTCGTCACCGACGCCTTCATCAAGACGCTGCGTGCCGGCGACGGCAAGATCGTCAGCCGCTACGACGCGACTTTCGCGGTCGACGATCCCTTCCCCGAAGAGCGCGCCGGACATGCGCCCGATCCAGTGCTCGACGGCGTGGCGCGCGCCTATGGCGGCGCCTTCGCGGCCTATGCGCGCAACGAGCTCGGCTTCAAGACGCCGATGACCTACGAGCTGCTCGCCAACAACGTGACGCGGCATTGGGACTGGGGCCACGGCCGCAACAATGTCGGCGCGGAAAGCGACCTGCGCGTGCTGCTGTCATTTACGCCTTCGTTCCGGCTGCTGATCGCGCATGGATATTCGGACATGGTCACGCCCTATGCCATGACGCGCTATGTGCTCGACCATCTGCCGCCGCTGGGGCCACCCTCGCGCACCACCCTCAAGCTCTATCGCGGCGGGCACATGTTATATTTGGATGCCGACTCGCGCCGGGCCTTCAGCACCGACGCGGCCGCCTTCTATCGCGGCGGGGAATAGCCCAGCCGACCCGCACCGCCCGGGCCCGGCCAAGCGCCGAGCCGGGTTGAAAAGCTTGGCACAGTCCGTGCATAACGGTAGATGTCATATATCTAGGACTGGCGGCCGCGGCCGAATCGCTGCCATCGTACCGATTCACCGATCGAACGCGTGTGTTACCGGTTGTTTACCGCGGACTACACACCATACGCCGTCCAGCTGAACCGCAAACTGCATGTCGCAACGCCAACGCCCGACTTTGCCGTCAGACACAACGATAGCCGACGAGGCCGAATTGCACGACGCGATTCAGGCCAAACTGGTCTACGCGATTGGCGCGATGCCGGAAACCGCCAGCGACAACGACTGGTTCCGGGCGACGGCCATGGCGTTGCGCGACCGGCTGGTCGACATCTGGCTTAACACCCGCAGCGAAGCCAACCGGCTGAATAAGAAGCGGGTCTATTACCTGTCGATGGAATTCCTGATCGGCCGGCTGCTGCTCGACACGCTCAATAATCTGCGGTTGACGGAACCGACCCGGCGCGCACTCGCCAGCCTGGGCGTCGATCTCGACCGCATGCGCGAAGCCGAGCCCGATGCCGCGCTCGGCAATGGCGGACTTGGACGTCTTGCCGCCTGTTTCATGGATAGCCTGGCGGCGCTCGGCATCCCGGCCTATGGCTATGGCATCCGCTATGAGAACGGCTTGTTCGAACAGCGCATCAACGACGGCTGGCAGAAGGAATATCCGGAACAGTGGCTGGCGCGCGGCAATCCGTGGGAGTTCGCGCATCCCGACAAGCGCTACCGGATCGGCTTCGGCGGTACGGTGGAATATATCGGCGGCGACGATTCCACCGCACGCGCAATCTGGCACCCGGCGGAAACCGTCGAGGCGGTGTC
Source organism: Pseudomonadota bacterium (assembly GCA_021823875.1). Lineage (GTDB taxonomy): Bacteria > Pseudomonadota > Alphaproteobacteria > Rhizobiales > Xanthobacteraceae > Pseudolabrys. The sequence goes on from JAKAMD010000009.1 coordinate 5,368, forward strand.
CTACGATACGCTGATCGCCGGCTGGCGCGGACGCTACGCCAACCCCTTGCGGCTGTGGTCGGCGCAAGCGCCCACGCCGCTGCAACTGTCCGCGCTCGACCAAGGCGACCTGATCGGCGCCGCGGCTGCGCGCGTGCGCGCGGAAGCGATCTCGCGCGTGCTCTATCCGAACGACGCCACGCCCGAAGGGCAGCTCCTGCGTCTGCGCCAGGAATATTTCTTCACCGCCGCCTCGTTGCAGGACATCGTCCGCCGCCATATCGAGGAATACGGCACGCTGACGACGCTGCCCCAGCACGCCGCCATCCAGCTCAACGATACGCATCCGGCGATCGCGGTCCCCGAGCTGATGCGCATTCTGGTGGACGAGCACGAATTCGGCTGGGGACGGGCCTGGAAGATCACCCGCGCCACGCTCAGCTACACCAACCACACGCTGTTGCCGGAAGCGCTGGAAAGCTGGCCGGTTGCGATGATCGAGCGACTGCTGCCGCGGCACATGCAGATCATCTATCTGATCAACTGGTTCCACCTGAAAGCGGTGGAGCGCGCCGGCTCTTCCGATCCAGCCTTTCTCGCCAACGTTTCGCTGATCGGGGAGAACGGTGAGAAGCGCGTGCGCATGGCGCATCTCGCCTTCCTCGGTTCGCATTGCGTCAACGGCGTCTCGGCGCTGCACACCACGCTTCTGCGCGAGACCGTCTTCCGTGACCTGGCGCGCACGACGCCGACACGCATCGTCAACAAGACCAACGGCATCACCTTCCGACGCTGGCTGATCGACGCCAACCGTCCGCTCACCGAGATGCTGACGCATACCCTGGGCGAGCGCGTGCTCGACGACCCGCGCTGTCTCAAGGAACTCGAACGATATGCGGACGACGCGGATTTCCTGGCCAAGCTGCGCCATGCCCGCAGCCTCAACAAGGCGAGGCTGGCCGAGCACTTGTACAAGTGCACCGGCATAAGACTGCCGATGCAAGCGCTGTTCGACGTGCACATCAAGCGCGTGCACGAATACAAGCGGCAACTGCTCAACATCCTGGAGGCGATCGCGCTCTACCAGGCGATCCGCACAAACCCGGATGCGCCGTGGGTGCCGCGGGTGAAGATCTTCGCCGGCAAGGCGGCCGCGAGCTATGCGCGCGCCAAGCTGATCATCAAGTTGATCAACGACGTCGCCAAGGTGGTGAACAGCGACCCGGTGGTCGGTGACCGGCTCAAGATCGTGTTCGCGCCGAACTACAGCGTCAGCCTCGCCGAGATCATCATCCCGGCGGCCGACCTGTCGGAGCAGATTTCCACGGCCGGCATGGAGGCCTCCGGCACCGGCAACATGAAGCTCGCGCTCAACGGCGCGCTCACCATCGGCACGCTGGACGGCGCCAATATCGAGATCCGCGAGCATGTCGGCGAGGAAAACATAGCGATCTTCGGCATGACCGCGACGCAGGTGGCCGAGCGCCAGCGCGAGCACCTCAAAGGCGCCGCGGCGGTCGTGGCCTCGCCGCGGCTCAAGGCGGTGATTGACAGCTTGGCGAACGGCATGTTCTCGCCCGACGAACCGGGCCGCTTCCTGCCGATCGTGTCCTCACTCACCGATTACGACCACTTCATGGTGGCCGCCGACTTCGAGGCCTATTGGCAGGCGCAGCGCGGGATCGACCAGCTGTGGCAGTCGGGAGATGGCTGGTGGCGCACGAGCCTGCTCAACACGGCGCGCATGGCCTGGTTCTCCGCCGACCGTACCGTGCGCGACTATGCGCGCGAGATCTGGGACGTGCCGGTGGCTTAGACACGTTCACCGTTTCACGGAAATGAAATAGAGAACGTGTCCAAGTTTTGGTTTATCGCGTTTCCGGACGGCGAACCGGTTCCCACTTCGCCTGGAAACGCTCTAACCAGCGATGCTGCGCCCGCCTTGCGCGAAAGCCTGCGCGACGCGCACGAGGCCTTCATGGGTTTCCAATTCTTCGAGCGCCAGCGGCAGCTTGCGCCGCCAGTTCGGATGCTGTTCGACGGTGCCCGGCACATTGATCTGATCGAGCACGCCGAGCACGTCGTCGAGCGCCACGATCGCCAGCCGTGACGGTGTCGCCGCCAGCAAGGCCGCCACCGCCGCGATATCGTCAGGCGCATAGCCCGGTGCGCGTTCCGACAGAATCGCGCGCAGCATCTGGCGCGCCCAGGCGCGCGCGCCGTCGTCCTCGCCGGGATCGAGACCGATGCCGCGCTTGACGGCGAGGTCATGTCCGACGAGCCAGCCGTGGAAGCTCGACAGGTCATGCGTGTTGAAGGCGGCGACCGCCTCGGCCGGATAGGCCTCCGGCTGTTTGAAGCGGCCATCGCCTTCGCGCTCGAACAACACCACGCGATAGCCCCACAGGCCCCAGCGCGCGACGGTTTCGCGGAAATGCTCCGGCACGGTGCCGAGGTCCTCACCGATCACGATGCAACGCCGGTCGCTACTCTCCTCGGCGATGACGCGCAGCAACTGCTGGAAGGGAAATTGCACATAGGCACCCTCCTTCGCCGACAGGCCGAGCGGCACCATGAAAACGCGGTTGAGCCCGAGAACGTGGTCGAGCCGGATGGCGCCGGCGTGCCGCATGGTGGCGCGCATCAATTGCCGCATGGCGGCGAAATCATCGGCCGGCAGCATATGCGGATTGAACGGCGCCAAGCCCCAATCCTGCCCTTCCACATTGAGGGCGTCCGGCGGCGCGCCCATGGAGACACCGGGCAGCACCGCATCCCGGAGACTCCAGGCGTCGGCGCCGTGGCGATCGATGCCGACGGCGAGATCGAGATAAAGGCCGACCGGCATGCCGGCCCCGCGCGCGGTCGCGGCGCAGGCGGCGAGCTGACGGTCGGCGGCCCATTGCATGAATTCATGGAATTCGCACTCCGCCTCGTGCGCGGCGCGGAAACCATCGAGCTGCGCACGGTCGGGCGCACACCACGGCCGCGGCCATTGCGGCCAGGGTGCCGGCGCATATTGCCGGCGCAGCACCTCGAAGCAGGCATAGCGCAGGAGTGCCTCGCCTTGCTCGGCACGGAAGGCATCGAAGTCCGCGCGGCGCGCGGCACTGGCCTGCCGGCGGAAGGCATCATGGGCCAGGCGCAGGCCGCGCAGCTTGACAGCGGCGACGCGCGCATAGGCGATCATGTCGGTGGCGCGCAGGGCCGCCACCTCGTCCGCCAAGCCGGCCGCAGCCAGGCCGGGAAATTCCGGCAAGGCTTCCACGTCGATATAGAGCGGATTGAGGAACAAGCGGCTGTTGGGGGCGTAGGGGCTGGCCTCTTCCGCGCGATCGGTGAACAGCGCGTGCAACGGATTGAGCCCGATGGCCGCCGCGCCGCGCGCTCCCGCCAGCGCCACCAGATTCCGAAGGTCGGTGAAATCGCCGTGGCCCCAGTTGCACCGCGAGCGCAGCGCGTAAAGTTGCACCGCCAGCCCCCACACACGGCGGCCGTCGCCTTGGAAGGCGCGCAGCGGTTCGGCTGGCACATCGAGCGGCTGCGGGTGGGCGCAGCCGGCGGAAACGGCGTCAATCAGTCGCGTCAGTGTCTCGTCGGAGGCGACAAAACGACGGCCAAACACATCATTATATTCGGTCGCGATGCCCCAATGCCGGGCATTTGCCGTTAAGTCATTCATCCGTATATTCTTTTTCGTTCCGCCGGGAAGTCAAGACCGCGCCACCCGCGTGCCGAATTCTGGGCCCTATTTGTGGTTCTTCTAAGCGCCCATTTATAGTTTCGTGCAAGAAATGCAGCCTTAAAGGCGCGCGGTGTGACCTGCGATGAATATCCGGCCCGAGATCGATACCGAATCGAAGACCGCCGCTAACGACGGGCTGTGGTTCAAGGACGCCGTCATCTATCAACTGCACGTCAAGGCGTTCCAGGACTCGAACGGCGACGGCATCGGCGACTTCGCCGGCCTCACCGAGCGGCTCGACTATCTGCGCGACCTCGGCGTCACCACGCTGTGGCTCCTGCCGTTCTATCCCAGCCCCGGCCGCGACGACGGCTACGACATTTCCGACTACGGCGACATTAATCCCGACTTCGGCAGCATGAAGGACTTCCGCCGCTTCATGCAGGAGGCCAAGCGGCGCGATCTCCGCGTGATCACCGAACTGGTGGTCAACCACACCTCTGACCAGCATCCCTGGTTCAAACGCGCCAAGCGCAGCGGCCGAAACACCAGCGCGCGCAATTGGTATGTCTGGAGCGACACCGAGCAGAAATACGCCGGCACGCGCATCATCTTCACCGATACCGAGAAGTCGAACTGGACCTGGGACGACGAAGCGAAGGCCTATTACTGGCACCGCTTCTTCTCGCACCAGCCGGACCTGAACTTCGACAATCCACGCGTGATCAGGGCGGTGTTGCAGGTGATGAAGCGCTGGCTCGACGCCGGCGTCGACGGGTTCCGGCTCGACGCCGTGCCGTATCTGTGCGAGCGCGAGAGCACCAGCAACGAGAACCTGCCGGAGACGCACGCCGTCATCAAAATGCTGCGCGCCGAGCTTGATACCTACGCGCCGGGCAAGGTGCTGCTGGCGGAAGCCAACCAGTGGCCGGAGGACGTGCAGGCCTATTTCGGCGACGGCGACGAATGCCACATGGCCTATCACTTCCCGCTGATGCCGCGCATCTACATGGCGATCGCGCAGGAAGACCGTTTCCCGATCGCCGACATCATGCGGCAGACGCCGGAGATCCCGGCCAATTGCCAATGGGCCATGTTCCTGCGCAACCACGACGAGCTGACGCTGGAAATGGTGACCGACGCCGAGCGCGACTATCTGTGGTCGACCTATGCCGCCGATCCGCGCGCGCGCATCAATCTCGGCATCCGCCGGCGGCTGGCGCCGCTGATGGACAACGACCGGCGCAAGATCGAACTGATGAACTCGATCCTGCTGTCGATGCCGGGCACGCCGATCATCTATTACGGCGACGAGATCGGCATGGGCGACAACATCTATCTCGGCGATCGCAACGGCGTGCGCACGCCCATGCAATGGACGCCGGACCGCAATGGCGGCTTCTCGCGCGCCGACCCGGCGCGGCTCTTTTTGCCGCCGATCATGGACCCGGTCTACGGCTATTCGGCGGTCAATGTCGAAGCACAGGCGCGCTCGCTGTCCTCGCTGTTGAACTGGACCAAGCGGCTGATCGGCGTACGCAAGTCGACCAAGGTGTTTGGGCGCGGCTCGCTCACCTTCATCCGGCCGAAGAACCGCGCCGCGCTCGCCTATGTGCGCCAGCTCGGCGAGGAGGCTATCCTCTGCGTCGCCAACATGGCGCGCTCGGCGCAGGCGGTCGAGCTCGACCTGAGCCCCTGGAAGGGCCGCATTCCGCAGGAAATGCTCGGCCGCACGCGCTTTCCCCGCATCGGCGAACTACCCTATCTGGTCACGCTGCCGCCCTACGGCTTCTTCTGGTTCGCACTCCTGGAGGGCAACCACCACGAACCGGAAAAGGTGCTGCCGCGCGAGGTCACCACGCTGGTGCTGGGACCCGACTGGGACAGCCTGCTCTCCGGCTGGACCAAGCGCACGCTCGAGCACGACGTGCTGCCGGCCTTCCTTCCCGAGCGGCCCTGGTTCGCCGACAAGGTCGCGGGGCCGATCACCACCCATTGCCCGGTCGCCCTGCCGTTCCAGCACGATGACGATCGCTTCCTGGCGGCCATCGTCAATGTGCACGGCGCGCATGGACAGAGCCGCTATTTCCTGCCGCTCACGATCCACTGGACCCGCTACACCGCCATCGAACGCGCGCCGGCCAGCGTGCTGGCCGCGGTGCGCCGCGGCGCGCGCGAGGGCGTGCTGCTCGACACCGCCGCCGAACCGGAATTCGTTTCCGCGCTGATGGCCAAGATCGGCGCCGGCGAAACGGTCCGCAACGGCAGCGGCCACATCGAATTTCGTCCAACCAGCGAATACGCCGGCACGCCGCCGAAGAAGATCACATCCGTCGCGCTGATCGCCGGCGAGAATCCCGGATTCCGGATGGTTGCCGACAATGACCTGGTCGTGAAGGTGCTGCGCCGGATCGAGCCCGGGATCGATCCGGAAATCGAGGTTGGCCGCTTCCTGGCCGATGTCGCCCATTTCGAAAACGCGCCGCCCTTGCTCGGCAGCGCCGAACTGGTGGAGGGCGGCCAACGCAGCGCGCTCGCGCTGGTGCATCGCTTTATCGAGAACCAGGGGGACGCCTGGAGCGTGATGGTCAGCGGCCTCGACCGATTGATCGAGGAACAACGGCTGACGGCGGCCGAGACGACTCCCGACGCGCCGGATGCCGCCGCCATCCTGCAACGGATCCGGCAGATCGGAAAACGCACCGCCGAACTGCATCTCGCCTTGGCCTCCAGCCCCGACACGCCCGGCTTTGCGCCAGAACCCATCGACGCCGACGACGTTGCCAACTGGACCGATGGCAACCTGGCGCGGGCGCGCGCCGTGTTTGCGCTGCTGCGGCAGCATGGCGACTTACCGGAGCCGACGCAGACGATGGCGCAACGGCTGCTCGATCATCACGACGCCATCGTTCGGCATATCGAATCGGGCTGGAACGCCTCGTTCGACAGCCTGAAGATCCGCCATCACGGCAATCTTCATCTCGGCCAGGTGCTGATCGCCAAGGACGACGTCCATATCATCGACTTCGGGGGCGGGCCGCGCCCGGGCCTGAAGGAGCGCCGCGCCAAGGCGCCGCCGGCGCGCGACGTCGCCGGCATGCTGCGCTCGATCGACTATGCGATGAGCGCGGCCATCGAGAGCGCCGGCGATTTGAAACCGGAGGAGCGCGAGGTGCTGACGCACCGCCTGCGCGGCTGGGCGGACCGCATGGGCGACGCTTATTGGGAGAGCTATCGCGAAACGCTCGGCAGCAACAAGCTGTGGCCGACCGACGAGGCGCAAACGCAGGCCCTGCTCGAGCTGTTCCTGTTCGAAAAGGCGTTCTACGAAGTCGAAGTCGGACTCACCCATCGGCCGTCCTGGGTGCATATCCCGCTGGAGGCCGTGCTGCGCATTCTGGAATTGCGGGGTGTGATCGCCTCGTCGGCTACGATCCCGGAGATCGTCAAGCCATGAGGGAACTTGCTCCCGCCGCCCGCGATATCATCGCCGGCCGCCATGCCGACCCGTTCAGCTATCTCGGGCCACACAGCGAGAACGGCGCCACGGTCGTGCGCGCCTATCTGCCGAACGCCCAGCGCGTGGTCGCGGTCGGCGACAGCGGCGAGCACGAGCTTAAGCAGATCGATCCGGCCGGGCTGTTCACCGGCCCGCTCGACGGCTCGCAGCACTATCGCCTGCGCGCGCGTTTCGGCGATGTCGAGGTCGAGCTGGAAGACCCTTACCGCTTTCCGCCGGTGCTGTCGGACTACGACCTTTACTTGCTCGGCGAGGGCAATCACCTACGCATGTACGAAAAGCTGGGCGCCCATCCGATGGAGATCGAGGGCGTGGCCGGCGTCGGTTTCGTGGTGTGGGCGCCGAACGCGCGGCGGGTGAGCGTGGTGGGCGATTTCAATTACTGGGATGGCCGCCGCCACGCCATGCGGGTGCGCGGCAACGGCTACTGGGAAATCTTCGTGCCCGGCGTGCGTGCCGGCGACAAATACAAATATGAAATCCTTACGCGTGCGGGCGAGACGCTGCCGCAGAAGGCCGATCCCGTCGGTTTCGCCGGCGAGATGCGGCCGGCCACGGCGTCCTTAGTGCTCGACACCCGCACCATGCCGCAGCCGCAAGCCGCGCCCGACCATGTCAACGCGCTCGACGCGCCGATGTCGATCTACGAGGTGCATCTCGGCTCCTGGCGCAAGAAGGGCAAGCATGGCGAATATTGGCTGAGCTACCGCGAATTGGCCGAGCAGCTTCCCGCCTATGCCGCCGACATGGGCTTCACCCATGTCGAGCTCTTGCCGGTGATGGAGCATCCCTTCGACGGCAGTTGGGGCTATCAGCCGACCGGCCTCTACGCGCCAACCAGCCGCTTCGGTTCACCGGCCGATTTCGTGGCGCTTGTCGATGCCCTGCACAAGGCGGGCCTGGGCGTGCTGCTCGACTGGGTGCCCGGTCATTTCCCCGACGATCCGCACGGGCTCGCGCGCTTCGACGGCACCGCGCTCTACGAGCACGCCGACCCGCGCCAGGGCCGCCATCTCGACTGGGGCACCATGATCTACAATTACGGCCGTGTGGAAGTTACAAACTTCCTGCTGTCGAACGCGCTGTTCTGGCTCGACCGCTACGGCGTCGACGGACTGCGCGTCGATGCGGTCGCCTCCATGCTCTATCTCGACTACAGCCGGCCCGCGGGTCAGTGGATACCGAACCGGTTCGGCGGGCGCGAAAACATCGACGCCATTGCCTTCCTGCGCCGGACCAATACCGAAGTGTTCAGACAGTTTCCGCAGGCCACCACCGCGGCGGAGGAATCCACCGCCTGGCCGATGGTGTCGAGGCCGGTCGACTGGGGCGGGCTCGGCTTCGGCTACAAGTGGAACATGGGCTGGATGAACGACACCTTGGACTACATGTCCAAGGACCCGATCTACCGCCGCCATCATCACGGCAATATCCTGTTCGGGCTGCACTACGCCTTCTCGGAGAACTTCATCCTGCCGCTGTCGCACGACGAGGTCGTGCACGGCAAACGCTCGATCCTCGGCCGCATGCCGGGCGACCCGTGGCAGCGCATCGCAAACCTGCGTGCCTATTACGCCTTCATGTTCGGTCACCCCGGCAAGAAGCTGATGTTCATGGGATCGGAATTCGCCCAGGACAGCGAATGGAATCACGACGTCAGCCTGCCCTGGCACCTGACCGAGCGCCCCGCGCATGCCGGCGTGCAACAGTTGGTGCGCGATCTCAACAAGCTCTATCGCGCGACGCCGGCGCTGCACGCGCTCGATTGCGACGCCGCCGGCTTCGAATGGCTGGTGGCCGACGACGCCAACAACTCGACCTTCGCCTGGCTACGCAAGGGCCGCAACCCGGCCGAATGCTGCGTGGTGGTGGTCAATTTCACGCCGCAGGTGCTACACGATTATCGCGTGCGCGTGCCGTTAGCCGGGACCTGGCGGGAGGTGCTCAATACCGACGCCGCGGTCTACGGTGGCCGCAATGTCGGCAACGGCGGATTCCTCGCCACGGTCGCTACGCGTGACAGCCCGGAGCTTCATCTTGTCGTCCCTCCCCTCGCAGCCATCTTTCTCGTTCCCGGGCTCTAGCAGCAATATGGCAACGGGGGCGCCCTACCCGCTGGGCGCGACCTGGGACGGTCGCGGCACCAATTTCGCGCTGTTTTCGGCGCATGCCAGCAAGGTGGAGCTGTGCCTGTTCGACCGCGAGGGCCGGCGCGAGACCCTGCGCATCACCCTGCCCGAGCGGACAGACGACGTCTGGCACGTCTATCTGCCGCAGGTCGCGCCCGGTCAGCTCTATGGCTACCGCGTGCACGGGCCCTACGAGCCGGCGGCCGGGCATCGCTTCAACCCCAACAAGCTGTTGATCGACCCCTACAGCAAACGGCTGGTCGGCCGCTTTGACTGGACCGACGCGCATTTCGGCTATCGCGCCGACTCCCAACAGGAAGACCTCTCCTTCGACCGCCGCGACAATTCACGCGCCATGGTCAAATCGGCGGTGGTGGACGTTGCCCATACCTGGGCCCACGACAAGCCGCCGCGCACGCCTTGGCGGGATACCGTCATCTACGAGGCGCATGTCAAAGGCGTCACCCAGTTGCGCAAGGACCTGCCGGCGGAAATGCGCGGCCGCTACCGCGGGCTGGCCGAGCCCGGCATGATCGCGCATCTGCGCAAGCTCGGCGTCACCGCCATCGAGCTCTTGCCGGTGCACGCCTTGATCGACGACCGCCGCCTTGTCGAGCTCGGCCTGCGCAATTACTGGGGCTACAACACGCTCAGTTATTTCACGCCGGAGCAGCGCTACAGCGACGGCAACGCCATCACCGATTTCCGCACCATGGTGGCGGCGCTGCACGATGCCGGCATCGAGGTGATCCTCGACGTGGTCTACAACCACACCTGCGAAGGCAATCATCTCGGGCCCACGCTGTGCTATCGCGGCATCGACAACGCGTCCTATTATTGGCTGCAGCCCGACAATCCGCGCTTCTACGAAAACTTCACCGGCACCGGCAACACGCTCAAGCTGATGCATCCGCGCGTGCTGCAGATGGTGATGGACTCGCTCCGGTTCTGGGTCGAGACCTTTCATGTCGACGGCTTCCGATTCGATCTCGCCACCACATTGGGGCGGCATCCCGGCTTCGATCCCAACGCGCCGCTGTTCGCCGCCATCCGACAGGACCCGGTGCTCTGCAACGCCAAGCTGATCGCCGAGCCCTGGGACCTCGGCGCCGGCGGCTATCAGCTCGGCGCCTTCGCAACCGGCTGGTCGGAATGGAATGACCTCTACCGCAACACCGCGCGGCGCTTCTGGCGCGGCGACGAAAACATCATCGGAGAGATTGCCTATGCCGTGACCGGCTCGGCCGCGCAGTTCCAGCACAACGGCCGCAGCCCACGCGCCAGCATCAATTACGTCACCGTGCATGACGGCTTCACGCTCAACGATCTCGTCAGCTACGAACGCAAACACAATCAGGCCAATGGCGAGAACAACCGCGACGGCGCGGACAATAACCTGAGCACGAATTGCGGGGTCGAGGGCCCGAGCGACAATCCGGCCATCGTGGCGATGCGGCAGCGGTTGCGGCGCAACCAGTTGGCCACGCTGTTTCTCGCCCAGGGTGTGCCGATGCTGCTGGCGGGCGACGAAGTCGGCAACGGCCAGAACGGCAACAACAATGCCTATGCCCAGGACAATGAAATCGGCTGGGTCGATTGGTCGAAGGCCGGCAGCGAGGACGATCTCGGCGCGCTGATTGCCACATTGACCAAGCTGCGACGGGACTTTCCCCAGCTCAGGCAACGCCGCTGGCTGGCCGGCCGCAAGCCGGACGGCAACTACGACGTAAAATGGCTGACGCCGCAGGCCAAGGAGATGACGGAGGCCGACTGGAACCTGCCGCACGCGCGTTTCGTGTCCTACGTGCTGGCGCCGGCGAGCGAGGACGGCAAGCCGCTGTTCGTCGTGCTGAACGGCGCCGATACGCCGGTCGAAATCACGTTTCCGGAATGGCCGGGCGTCACCTGCTGGCGCTGCGTACTCGATACCTCGGACGGCCACGACGATGCGCTCAAGCTGCCGCCTGGCGCCAACTGGGGCACGCATGTGCGCTGCGTCCTGGCGTTTGCGGGCGAGTCGTGAGGGCAGCTGCACGCTTCGGCCCGCGCCTGTCGGCGCAGGGCGTCACCTTCCGCCTATGGGCACCGGCGGCGCGCAAGGTCAGCCTGCTGCTCGACATGCCGCTTATGATGCAAGGCCAGGACGGCTGGTTTGCATTGCAGGTGGCAGAAGCGGGACCCGGCACGCGCTATCGCTTCCGCATCGACGACGACATCGACATTGCCGATCCGGCCTCGCATTTCCAACCTGACGACGTGTTTGGTGCCAGCGAGGTGATCGATCACACCAGCTACAGATGGCAGGCGACGGACTGGAAGGGGCTGCCCTGGGAGCGCGCGGTCTTCCTGGAAGCGCATGTCGGCACCTTCACGCCGGCCGGCAGCTTCGCCGCCATGACGGCGCATCTCGATCATCTGGCGAAGACCGGCATCACCGCGCTGGAGCTTCTACCGGTGGCTGATTTCCCAGGTCGCTGGAACTGGGGCTATGACGGCGTGCTGCTGTTCGCGCCCGACTCGGCCTACGGCCGGCCGGACGATCTCAAAGCGCTGATCGACGCGGCGCATCAGCGCGGCATCATGATGTTCCTCGACGTGGTCTATAATCACTTCGGGCCGGAAGGAAATTTCCTGCATCGCATCGCGCCGCGCTTCTTCTCGGACACGCAGACGCCCTGGGGCGCGGCCATCGACTATCGCGTGCCGGAGGTGCGCGCCTTCGCCATCGAGAACGCGCTGAATTGGCTGCGCGATTATCGCTTCGACGGACTGCGCATCGATGCCGTGCATGCGCTCGCCACGCCCGGCGCGCCGCATATTTTGAGCGAGCTCGCGCAAGCGGTCAATGACTTCGCGGCCGAGAGTGGCCGGCATATCCATCTCGTCTTGGAGAACGACGACAACGCCACGCGTTTTCTCAAACCAGTCGGCGGCTATCGCGCGCAGTGGAACGACGATTACCATCACGCCTGGCACGCGTTCCTGATCGGCGAGCGCGCCGGCTATTACCGCGATTATCCGCATGCGCCGACGCATATCGCGCGCGCGCTGGGCGAGGGCTTTGCCTATCAGGGCGAGCTGTCGGCGTTTCGCGGCCGCGCCCGCGGCGAGCCAAGCACCCATTTGCCGCGCGCGGATTTCGTCAACTTCCTGCAGAACCACGACCAGATCGGCAACCGGCCGATGGGCGAGCGGCTGACGACGCTCGCCGATCCCGCGGCGCTGGAAGCAGCGCTTGCGGTGCTCCTGTTGCAGCCCGGTCCGCCGCTGATGTTCATGGGCGACGAGTGGGGCGCGCGCCAGCCGTTTCCGTTCTTCTGCGACTTCAAAGGTGACTTGGCTCAGGCGGTACGCGACGGCCGCCGGCGCGAGTTCGCGGACTTCTATGGCCGCGCCGGCTCCGCTATTCCCGACCCGATCGCGGCGGAAACCAGGGCCGCAGCCGTGCTCGATTGGAACGCAATGACAGAGCCGGTCCACGCCGAACGCCTGGCGCTGACGCGCGCGCTGCTCGCCGTCCGCCACCAGCACGTTGTGCCGCTCATGCCGGCGATGACGACGCCGGGCGATGTGCGCTTCGTTGATGGCGTGCTCGGTGCAAGCTGGGCGGCCGGCGACAACGCGCTGCTGCTGATCGCCAACCTGTCGGACACGGAAAAACCGCGGCCAGCCGCACCATCATGGCAGGACAGCATGCCGATCTGGGGTGGCGCGCCGCCGCAAGCCTTACGGCCCTGGTCGATTTACGCCGCGACGCTCAGCGCCCGAGCTTCCAGAATTTGTCCGTAATGGGGCGCGACAGGCTGAAACCGACAAAGGGCCGCACGGAATCCTGCTTCAGGGAGGTCAGTGCCCCCGAGCCGGGGCTGTCGAGCGGCTTAGGCGCGTCGGTATCCAGCTTGAGCGAATAATCGCCGAGCTGCGTGGACGGGAACTCGTATTTTGGCGGGCTGTTCTTGTCGATCTCGGCCGCGGAGCAGACGGTCACGCCACCGGCCAACAAGGCAAAAGCGGAAAGCGCGACCAATTTCATGCTTTACCCTTTCTACGCGGCAAACCAAGGGAATCAAAAATTTATTACCAAATTATGTGTTGCGTGCCACCCCAAAATAAAAGGGACGCTGCCGCGGAGGTCTGGCCCCGCCCAGCAGCGCCCCTGCTCCGCCTACCTGTCCCTCTTCGCGCGTGGCGCGTCTAATGGTGGTGGCGGAGGTATTCGATCTGCTCTTTTACGCGTAGTTTTTGACGTTTCAGGCCCACAATCACAAGATCATCGATCGAACTATGTTGCAAAGCTTCCGCGATCTCTTGTTCGAGATACCGATGTTGCAACTCTAGGTCACTGAGTTGGGCCTGTATCATGTCGAATGCCCTCCAATTGAGTACCGATGGTGCATAGCGTCGGAAGTTCCCGGCGCCAGTTCATTGACCTGGGTCAATTTAGAAAGTCTGCTCCAATGCGAGCTGGCTGTGGTCCCCCGCCCATGCAAATCTCATATGCGCAGCCGCTTTGGCTTGGTCGCCGCCAGGTCGAATTGCGCTTGAAAGACGGATTTTTCGCCCGTTTGGCGGGTGGCGCGGCAAGAGCGCGCCAAAAAAACGACGTTTCGGGGCAAACGCGGCAGCATTTGTTGCCGAGCAAATCAAATTGATTTCGGCTGCTTGGCCGGCACAAAGCCGGGGACCACGTACATAAAAAACGCGTCAGGAGCGGCTAGGTTGGGTTTGCCTTACTGCTTGTGCCCAGGGGCCGCTCCCGGCGGGTCGTTTGTATGGTGCCGCTACGTCAATGCCCAAACGTTTGCGTTGGCGATCATTGCGGCTTCTTTACCCGGTGGTCCCATACGAGCCCTCCGCATTTGCAAAAAAGAGTCTAACAATTGAACGAAGTCCGTCCTTGATGAACATCAACGCATCGCACCGGTAAGCGTGACCGAGAAGCGCACGCAGCGGCGAGAGGCATTAAACTCCTCACACATGCTCGCCGCGATGATCGGCCGGCGATGCCGCTCGCTTCCGCTAAATCAAACGCGCCGCGGCCGCTAGACCGTCAGTTGCTTGGCCGCCGCGCGACCGGCGAGGCGGCCAAGCACCGTCGCCGTCAACAAGCCGTTGCCCGACAGATAGCCGGAAGCACTTTCACCCGACACGCCGGCCGCCGCCCCGCCCGCCGCAAACAGATTGGGAAATAGCGTGCCGTCCTTTCGCTTGACGCGGGCCGACGCATCGATCGCCAGTCCGCCCTGGGTGTGGAACAGCGCGCCGGTCACCTTCACCGCATGAAACGGCGGCGCGCAGCGCTGCGCGGGCGAGAACTTTCGGCCGAAGCGATCGGTGCCCCCGTTGGCTTTGAGCGTTTCGGCCTCACTCCATTCGGCCTGGAAGTTTTCGGCCGGCACATGCATGGCGGCAGCAAGACCGGCAATCGATTCGGCGCTCAGAATAGCGCCAGCGCGCTCGGCAGCGCGGAAGTCCTCGAACTGACGCGCCACATCGGCAATGCGTCCGTCGAATACATCCCAGGCGATGCCGCCGGGCTGGTGCAACATCTCGGCGGCCTGTTCGGAATAGCCGCGTGACTCGTCGCAGAAACGGCGACCCTCGCCGTTGACCTGGATGCCGCCCTGCATGATCACCGCCCAGGAGATCAAGATGTTATGCGGCGTCGCCACCGAGCCATGGCCTTGATAACCGCCGAGATGCGCGAGCTGCGCGCCGAGCGCCTCGCCCCATTTCACTGCGTCGCCGCGATTGCCGGGATGGCCGAAATAAAGCGCATCGGCCATCTCAGGAATAAAGCGCCGCACCAGTTCCGGATTGCCGCCATAACCATTGCAGGCGAGGATCACGGCATCGCAGCCGATGCGTTCGCGCGCGCCGTCGCCGCAGAGAATTTCCACGCCAAGGATGCGCCCGTCAGGCGCGGCCGCCAGCCGCTCGACCACGCGGCCGGTCAGAATGACGATGTCGCTGGCTTCGGCGGCGCTGCGCAGCCGGTCGATCAGTTCCTGCCCAGTGCGGCTGGGCAGGCCGTGCATACGCAACGCCGAATGGCCCGGATAATTGAAATTGTCGACCACGTCGAACGGCAGGCCATAGCGGTCCGCCAGCCATTCGACCAGCGGTCCCGAGCCTTTCGCCACCGTCTCGACTTCAACCGGGTCGGCTTCATTGTGCGCCTTGCGCTGGATGTCGGCGGCAAACAGCTCGGGGGTATCGTCGATGCCCTTTTCGCGCTGGAAGCGCGTGCCGGCGGCCGGAATGAGCCCGGCCGACAGCGCGGTCGAGCCGGCCGGCACGGCGTCGCGTTCGATCACGACCGGCGTGACGCCTTCCTCCTTCGCCGCCAGCGCCGCGCACAGACCGGCGGCGCCGGCGCCAATGATCAAGAGCGGTACGTCCGCGTCAAACGCCTCGCCTTTCGTTGCATCGGCCACGGACATTGCGACAATTCATCTAGCGCGAGCGGCCTGCGGCCGGCGCAGATATTGGCCGCGCGCCGGTCCGACGATGTTGCCGTTGTCGTACACCAGCGCGCCCCGCAGGAACGTGCTCTTGACGCGGCCGCTGAGTTCCGAGCCCTCGAATGGGGTGTAGCCCTGCTCCGATTGGGACTCGGCCGCGTGCACCACGAAACTCTCGCGCGGATCGACAATGACGATGTCCGCGTCGTAACCCGGGGCAAGATCGCCCTTGGTCGTCAGGCCGAAGCGCTGCGCCGGCTTCCAGCTCAACAGCTCGGCCATGTGGTTGTAGGACATGCCGCGTTTGCTGCCTTCGCTGAGGACGCCTGACAGCAGATATTCGGTGCCGCCAAATCCCGATTTCGCCAGCCAGATATTGTTGGGATCGTCCTTCGACCATTTCTGTTCGGCCGAACAACAGGCGTGATCGCTGACGATCCAGTCGATCTTGCGGTCGATCACAGCCTCCCACAACGCTTCGACGTCCGCGCGCGGGCGGATCGGCGGATTGACTTTGGCGTGCACGGCGCATTCGCAGTCGGTATCGAGCAGCAGATGCCCGACCGTCACCTCACGGCGGAAGGCGATGTGCGGGAAGACCTGCTGCATGGTCCAGGCCGCATCCACCGCCTTGCGCGAGCTCAGGTGCAGCAGATTGATGTTCACGCAATTGGTCTCGTTCGCCAAGTAGGACGCGATCCAGATCGCCAGCCCCTCGGAATGCGGCGGGCGCGCCGCGCTGTAGGCATGCAAGCCGGTCAGCTTGCCTTCGCGTTCCACGATTTTGGTATAGGCATTGAGAATCTCGGCCAGCTCGCAATGCAGGCTGACGCTGATATTGGCGGCGCGCTCGGGATATTTCTCCATCAGGCGCTGGGCGGAGCGCATGATGAACTCGAAATGCGCAATGTCGTAGCGCTCGTCGGGCCCGATCATCAAAAACTCATTCTGCTTCGACGAAGCTCCGTGCAGCCCGTAGCCGCCATAGAACATGAAAATCTTGAACGACGGAATGCCGTGTTCCGCGACCAGATAGTCCATTTCGTCGATGTGACGGGATTCGATTGGCGCCAGATGGAAGCCGTAGTCGACCCAGAAACGCCCTTCCGACTGCTTGTACACTTCAGGCATGAAGTCGCGATAGGAGCCACCGCGATTGAGATAGTAATGGCCAGTGCGCAGGTAATTCAGGCTGGTCGTGACGCCGCCCATGGCTGCGGCCTTGCTCTCGGACACTGCATCCTGCGCGAGCGGCGCATAGATGCCGATGTGCATGTGCGAATCAACGCAGCCGGGAAACGCCAGACGATTTTTCGCGTCGAACACCTCCTTGGCGAGCTCAGCCTGAATATCGGGCGCAAGCAGGGCGATCTTGCCATCCTTGACCGCGATATCGAGACAGTCGACCGCGGTCTTGTTCGGGCGGACCACGCGAGCGTTTTTGATCACAACATCGAATTGCTTGTTCATGGGAGATAGTCCTCGGCGTATCTGCGGTTTCTGGACATGGGGTCGGTCGCCCGACGGCATTCTTTGCTTGTTCGGCGTCGCGTCAGCAGGTCTTGCGAGCGACGCCTGGTGATACCCAACGGGTCATGGGCCGTGGCCCTTCTTGCTCTCGTCCCCGGGGGCGCCTTCGTAGAATTGACCACGCGCGATCATTTCCGGGGTTCCAATCAGCTTGTTGAGCGCGCCGAAATCGAACATGCGCGGGCGGAACGGATCGGTGCTGCCGTGCTCCTTGAGCGAGCCGTAGAACTCTTCCGCCGTCTTGGCGAGCGCGCGCACGATGGCGCCGGGGAAGATGACGAAGGCAAAGCCGAGCGCCTCCAGCTCGCTCGCCGGCAGCACCGGCGTCTTGCCGCCTTCCACCATATTGGCCATCAGCGGCGTCGCCTTGCCCATCAGCGCGCCAATGCGGCCGAGTTCGCTGCGCTCGCGCGGCGCCTCGATGAACAGCATGTCGGCGCCGGCCTCGCGGTAGAGCGAGACGCGTGCGATGGCGCGGTCGAAGCCCTCGACCGCCACCGCGTCGGTGCGGGCGATGATCAGCGTGTCGGCCGAGCGCCGTGAATCGACCGCCGCCTTGATCTTGCCCACCATCTCGGTCGCCGGGATGAGCGTCTTGTCGTCGAGATGACCGCAACGCTTGGGGAAATCCTGGTCCTCGAGCTGGATGGCATTGGCGCCGGCGCGCTCGAGCAAGCGCACTGCGCGCTCGACATTGAGCGCATTGCCGTAGCCCGTATCGGCGTCGACCACGAGATGCGCTGCCACCCGGTCGCGGATCAGGCCGACGGTGTCGATTACCTCGCTCATGCTGACGAGGCCGATGTCGGGGCGGCCGAGCCGCGTATAGGCGATGGCCGCGCCGGAGACGTAGAGCGCCTCGAAGCCGGCCT
>JAKAMD010000266.1 GCA_021823875.1 Pseudomonadota bacterium
GGGTGTAAGGCAGCATCACCTCGCGCCAGAGCGCCCATTCGCCGGAGCGGAAGGACTTTGCCACCTCGATCAGCTCCGGCTTGATGCTGCGCGCGCCTTCCACCGTGTTGTAGAGCACCGGGAATACTGCGAATAAAAACACCACCAGCACCTTGGGGGCGAAGCCGAAACCCATGAGCGAGAGGATGAAGGGGATCAGGGCCACCATCGGCGTGGCGTAAAGCGTCATGAGATAGGGCTCGATGCCGATGCGCAGCGCCCGCACGCGGGCGAGCAGCAGGCCAAGCGGTGCGCCGACGACCAGCGCCAGCACAAAGCCGGTAAGGAACAACGTCGCCGAATCAAAGAACTCGGCAATGAAATCGCCCCGGCTGATGAGCTGCCAGAGCCGCACCAGTGTCTCGGAAAACGGCACCATGAAGGCGGGGCTGGTATTGCGCCCGGCGATTTCCCACAGCGCGAGACCGGCAAAGATGCTCAGCCAGAACGGCGCGTGACGGCGAATGTAGCTTTGCAAGATGACGTATCCCGTCCACCGGTTATTGCTGATCATTCCGGGGCCGGCCGTAAGGCCGGAACCCGGAATCCAGAGCCAAGTCTAAGCGCGTTGCTCTGGATTCCGGGTTCGCTCGCTGGCGCGAGCGCCCCGGAATGACAATACTTCACTTCACCATCGCGTTGGCGTCTTTCCAGACGCTGGCGTCGACCAGCTTGTCGAAGCTCACCGGCTCCTTGTCTTGTTTGATGGCGCCGATCTTCTTCATCAGCTTGGCAGTGGCTTCGAGCTTGTTGCGCGGCAGACCGTCGTCCTTGGTCGCCCAGAAGTCGATGGCAAGGAACTCCTTCAACGCCGCTTTGGAGATCGCCTTGCTGTGACCGGTCACCGCGGCGGCATCGGCTACCGCGTCGGCATTCTTCGGGTCATGCATGAAGCGCGCGGCTTCGATCAAGCCGGCGACCGTGCGCACGATTGCGTCACGGTTCTTCGCCAGATTGTCCTTGCGCACGACCAGCATGATGTAATGACTGGTCGGATTAGTGTTCTTCATGGCGAGCAAGGTATACAGCTTCTTGCCTTGCGCCTCGATCGCCGCGACATCGTCGAGATGCAATACGCCGAATTGCAGGCGCCCGGCGATCATGGCCGGCGCGGTCGAAGAGCCGAGCGCTACCTGCTTGATCTGATCGAGCTTCACGCCCGGGCAGCCAACCAGCATCGAGCGCAGCGCCACCGAACGCGCGCCGCCAATCGAATCGACGCCGACGTTCTGCCCGACCACGTCCTTGCAGGTCTTGCCGCTTTCGGTGGTCGAGAGCACCCAATCGGGGTTGGGCATACCGTAGACTGCGACCAACGGCACGCCGGCATTGGAAATCTGATTGATCACCGGCGGGGTCGGCGACATGGCCATATCAATATCCCCGGCAAGGACCGCGCGGGCAGCGGCGGTGCCGTTGTCGAACGGGCGGATTTCCACGTCGGCGCCATGCTTCTTGAAGAAGCCCTGGTCCTTGGCGACAAAGGCGATCGTCGTGGCGAAAATGGGCGGAACGCCGGGTACCGCAAGGATGATCTTCTTGCCTTGTGCCGCGGCCGGCAATGGGGCGGCCGCGAGTGCGGCGACGAGCGCGACGCCGGAAAGCAGGGTCGAAAGCTTACGCATCATTGGGAATCCTCCTCCACGTTGTTTGCATTTGTTGTATCGTTTACATTTGTTGTATCATTATTATTGGCGCATGAACTTTTGCGAAAATCGGTTCCCCAATTTTCGGGATCATGCGCTAGCGGTCAAGATGGAATTCAGCCTCGCGCGCCTCGCGCATCAGCGTCGACCAGACCCGTTCACGCAATTCGGCGAAGCGCGGCTCGCGTAGCGTATCGCGCGTGCGCGGGTGGGCGATGTCGATCGTGATGGTCTCGTGGATGCTCGACGGCCTGCCCTTGAGCACGATCACCCGGTGACCAAGCAGCACCGCCTCTTCGATCGAATGGGTGACGAAGATCATAGCGGTCGGCCGCTCTTCCCAGATGCGTAGAAGCTCGAATTGAAGGATCTCGCGGGTCTGCGCGTCGACCGCCGCGAACGGCTCGTCCATCAAGAGCACGCTCGGCTCCAGCGCCAGCGCGCGCGCCAGGCCGCAGCGCTGCTGCATGCCGCCCGACATCTGGTAGGGGAAAGCCTTCTCGAAGCCGGCGAGGCCGACCATCTTGATGAAGACCGGCACCTTGCGGTCGATATCGGCTTTGGAGGCGCCGGCCATGCGCAAGCCGTAGGCGACGTTCTCGTACACCGTCTTCCATGGGAACAGGCCGAAATGCTGGAACACCATGGCGACCCCGGCGATCGGCTCGGTGACCAGTTCCTTGCCCACCCGGATTTCACCGACGTCGTGGGGCAGCAGCCCGTCGATGCAGCGCAGCAAGGTGGTCTTGCCGCAGCCGGACGGTCCGACGATGGCCACGATTTCGCGCGCCTCGACCTCGAAATCGATGTTGCGGAAGACCTCCAGCGAGCCGTACCGCTTGCCGAGACCCTTAACGCTGATGCGCGCTTCCCCCTTTTCGACCGAGGCGGCCGGGCTCGGGTTGGCGGAAACCGCCGATTGCGGCGCGCTCACGCAACTACCCGCGGTGCGGATTGCGGCCAGAGCAGATACGACATCGACGAATTCCTCCCACCTTGTTGTTAACGCACCTTGCGTTTTGCCGGTGCGGCGCCCGACGGCTGTATCGAGGCGGTGCGCATGTTGCCGCAACGCAAGCCCGGCGGCAACGGGCACGCGCGCAGAACAATCCTCCGAAAACATTGGCGATTGTCGAAACTGACGGAATGCACCGCCCCGGCACGGGCGCCAAACCGCCCGCCACGAAGCGCGCCGACCCGGCGCCAGCGCAGCGTTAGGCTGAATCAAACGTTACAGGCAGGTCTCGTTTACGATCCAGTATTGTTAATGCGACCCGTCAATTTAATTAAGCTCTACGCGTCTCGCTCACCTCGCGTAAACAATATGAATTCAGAAGCTTTTCAGCATAGCGCCAAATGCAGGTTGCGCGTTAGTAATTGGATACTTTGTCCCGACTAGTCTCGGTATGAACAGACCGAACAAGTTTACGGGTCGCGTCAAACGGGACAAAGAGCCGTGCGTGCTAGCACCATCGTCATGATCGGGTTCGCCGTTGTGTTCGGCGTCCTCGCCGTGTTCATCGCCCAGATTTGGCTGCACAACCAAGCCAACAAGCGCGCGCAAACCGAGGTGGTGCAGAAACCGCTCGCGACGCAGACCGTCGTGGTTGCCGCTCAGCCCTTGCGTTTCGGCACGGTGCTTACCGCCGCGATGCTGCGCGAACAGCCGTGGCCGGCACAGGCCATGCCGGCCGGCTCCTTCGCCAAGATCAAAGACATTCTTTCCGGAGGACGGCGCGTGGTGCTCAGCGCGATCGAGCCCAACGAGCCGGTACTGGCCGTCAAAATCACGGGCGCCGGTCAACGCGCTACGCTCTCTTCGTTGGTTAAGCCGGGCATGAAGGCGGTGACCATCCGGGTTAACGACGTCGACGGCGTCGGCGGCTTCGTGCTGCCGGGCGATCACGTTGACGTGGTTCTCACCCGTCAGGCCGACAAAGGCTCGGCCACCACCGAGGTCGTCCTGCAGAACACCAAGGTGCTGGCCGTTGATCAGGTCGCCGACGAGAGCACCACCAAGGCCAAGGTCGCCAAATCGGTGACGCTGGAAGTGAACACGATCGAAGCGCAGAAACTGTGGCTCGCCTCTTCGGTCGGCAGCCTGTCGCTGCTGCTGCGTCAGGCCGGTGACACAACCGAACATCAGACGCGCCAGATCTCGCTCAAGGATTTGGCGAGCAACATCATCGGCGACAGCCGCAACACCACCACCGTGGTGGTGACGCGACCGTCGTCGCAGCAATCGTACTCCGTACCGATCGAGGGAAATCATGGGGCCTCGACCGCTGCGGATCATAAGGCCTGGTAACGCGGGCGTATGGGTATCGGGGACGGGGAGTGTGTCGTGAACAAGAAGCACCAAGTTGCCGTCGGCTTTACCTGGCGGCGTAAAGACGGGACCACGGAAACCGGCGGCTGGCGGCGCGATCTCGCGCTAGCGCTGGCCTTGGCATGCGCCATCGGCCTGTTGGGCATGCTCGGCGTCGCGCACGCCCAGCCGAATGTCGTCAGGATCGGCGGCGACAACCGCACCACCATGGTGACGGTGCCGATCGGCAAGTCGCAAGACGTGCGCACCGATCAGAGTTTCATCGACATCTCAGTGGGCGATCCGACAATCGCGGACGTCAACCCGCTGACCGATCATTCATTGTCGATCCTGGCCAAGAAGATCGGTACCACCCGCGTCTCGGTCTATTCCGACGGCAAGAAGCTGATCGGCATTTTCGACGTGGAAGTGTCCTACGATGTGTCGCGGCTGACCAACGAGCTCAAGCGCCGCTTCCCGCGTTCGCACCTCACCGCCTCGGCGGTTAACGGCCGCATCATGCTGTCCGGCGAGGTGGCTGACGCCGTCACCCTCGACCAGGCGGTTACCATCGCCCGTCAATTCGGGCCCGACATCATCAACACCGTATCGGTGATGCAGCCACAGCAGGTGCTGTTGGAAGTGCGCTTCATCGAGATCGCCCGCAATGCCGGCCGCGATCTGGGCGTGCAGTGGAACCGCTTCGGCGGCAACAGCATCACCAATATCGGCAACCGCGTGCAACCTGCGAGCCTGCCGATTTCCGCCACCACGATGGCCACCGAAACCGCCGCCGGCGTGCTCTCCGGCGGTTCGCCCTTCGGTTTCATGATCGGGCGCATCGTGGCGAGCGGCGTTTCGACCGACGTCATGATCAACGCGCTCGAGCAGAAGGGTATCGCCCGCAGTCTGGCGGAGCCCAATCTGGTGGCCCTGTCCGGCGACACCGCGAGCTTCCTCGCCGGCGGTGAATATCCGATCCCGGTCGCCGGCAGCTTCGGGCAAGTAACGGTCGATTATAAGAAATACGGCGTCGGCCTCGCCTTTACGCCGACCGTGCTCAACCAGGGCTTGATCAACATGAAGATCGAGCCGGAGGTGAGCCAGATCGACACCACCCATTCGGTGGCGGTGCCGGGC
>JAKAMD010000267.1 GCA_021823875.1 Pseudomonadota bacterium
TGAAAGGCGAGAAGGCTTGCGAAGGCGCAGCTGCTACCCGGAGAGCCAATAGGGACGAGCGTTTCCAGCCGGTTGCATAGGTGCTGCGCAGTGCGTTGACCACCGCCTATAATGGCGGCATAGTCTCTCAGCAAGGCGCGCATGCCCACTCTGGATTGGCTCAACAAGGCCCAGGCCCTCAAGGCCGCGGCGCAAGTTCCCTACCGGCTGATCGAGCCGCAAAGCATCCACGGCGATCCGGCGGCGGACAACTGGCTGATACAGGGCGACAACCTCGATGCGCTCAAGGCCCTGCTGCCTTTTTTCGCCGGCCGCGTGAAATGCATCTACATCGATCCGCCCTACAACACCCGCTCGGCCTTCGAGCATTACGACGACAATCTCGAACACAGCCAGTGGCTGTCGATGATGGTTCCGCGGCTGGAGTTGTTGCGCGAACTGCTTTCTGAGGACGGTTCGATCTGGGTGTCCATTGATGACAATGAGGGGCACTATCTCAAGGTGGTGATGGATGAGGTGTTTGGGCGGACGAACTTCGTGGCGAATGTCGTTTGGCAGAAGCGCGTATCTCCGGCAAACGACGCGAAGTACTTTAGTTCCGATCATGACTACGTTGTCGCCTACGCCAAGATCAAGGAGTACTGGGCACCAAACCGATTGCCTCGAACCGATCGCCAAAACTCATACTACAGGAATCCGGATAACGATCCTCGCGGCGCTTGGAATTCTGTGACGTATACGGGCAACAAGACTCGGGCGGAACGGCCGAACCTCTACTATGAAATACGGAATCCGTTTACCGGCGACGCAGTGTGGCCACCCGACACGCTTACGTGGCGGTATGGCCAAGAAACACACACTCAAAACGAAGCGCAGAACCTATTGTATTGGGGCAAGCGCGGCACTTCGAAAATCCCCCGGTTTAAGATGTTCCTAACTGACGCAGAACCAACGGTGCCTAGAAGCGTCTGGAGTGCAGGCGAGTGCGGAAGTACCCAAACGTCGATGACGGAGCAGAAAGCCCTTTTCCAGAACGCATTCGGTACGCCGAAACCAGAGCTATTGCTTAGCCGAATTCTGCAAATTGCCACACAACAAGACGATCTAGTTTTAGATAGCTTCCTCGGCTCCGGCACCACCGCCGCCGTCGCACATAAGATGGGCCGCCGCTGGATAGGCATTGAAATGGGCGAGCACGCACAGACCCATTGCCTGCCGCGACTGCAAAAAGTGATAGACGGCGAACAAGGCGGCATTTCCGAAGCCGTAGGCTGGAAGGGCGGCGGCGGATTCCGCTTCGCCACGCTGGGCAAGCCGGCGTTTCTCCCCGACGGCGGCATCGATCCCTCGATCGGCTTCGACACGCTCGCCGCCTGGGTCTGGTATCAGGAAACGCGCACGCCCTGGGAGCGCAACAAAGTAGGCGCGCGCGGGGGCACGCCTCTGCTCGGCGTGCATGAAGGCACTGCCTACTACCTGCTCTACAACGGCATACTCGGCGACCGCCGGCCCGCCGGCGGCAATGTGCTGACCGGCAAGGTGCTGCAGGCGATCAAGGACATCGTGCCGCATGCCGGACCCAAGGTGGTGTTCGGCGAATCCTGCCGGCTGTCGGCGTCGCGCCTCGGCGCGAACGAGCTGCGCTTCCGGCAGATTCCCTACGACATCCGTGCTCGCTGACGAGGACAACCCATGCCGCTGACGCTTAAGCGCTATCAGACCGAGGCCCTCAGAGCGCTGGCGAATTTTTTCGATCTCGCACGCGGCGCGCAGGACGAAGCGGCGCTGGATGCGGCATTCCGCAAGGCCTGGATCGCGCAGGAGGTCTCGCCCGAAAGCATACCGCCGTACCTGGCGCAGGGTTTCGGTGCCACACCTTACATCTGTCTGCGTATCCCCACCGGCGGCGGCAAGACGCTGCTCGGCACGCACGCGGTGGCGACGGCGGCGCGGCACTTCACCGGCCAGGATCGGCCGCTCGCACTCTGGCTGGTGCCCTCGAACATCATCCGCACGCAAACGCTGGCCGCGTTGCGCCAGCCCGGCCACCCCTACCGCGAGGCCTTGCAGCAGCATTTCGGTCTCGACGGCCTGCGCGTGCTGGATATCGCCGAATGCGAACAACTGCGGCCGCAGGACTTCGGCAGCAAGGCGATTATCGTGGTCGGCACCATGCAGACGCTGCGCGTGGACGACACTTCGGGACGCGACGTCTACGCGTACAAGGAGGCATTCGAGCCTCACTTCGAGCGCGCGCCCGACCTGCCTGGGCTGGAGCGCATAGGCGAGCGCGACCTCGAAGCCCAGCCCTATTTGCGCCGCGCCGACCTCGGCCGCGTCAAGCGCAGCTTTGCGAACCTGCTCTACTGGAAGCGTCCGGTGGTGATTATCGACGAGGCGCACAACGCGCGCACTCCGCTTTCGTACGATACCTTCGCGCGGCTGCGCCCGGCGGCGCTGATCGAAATGACTGCCACGCCGCTGCGCCAGGGCCAAAACCGCAGCAATGTGCTCTATCACGTCTCGGCCGAGGAATTGAAGGCCGAGCAGATGATCAAGCTGCCCATCGTGCTGCAGGCGCATCCGAACTGGCAGGAAGCCGTGCGCGACGCGCTGCTCACGCGCAAGCGCCTTGCCGACGAGGCGCTGAGTGAAGCCGAATACGTGCGGCCCATCGTGCTGTTCCAGGCCGAAGACAAAGCGGGCGAGGTTACGGTCGAGAAACTTCGCGCGCACCTGATCGAACAGGAACACGTGGCGCAAGAGCGCATTGCCGTGGCCACCGGCAGCCAGCGCGAACTCGACGGCATCAATCTGTTCGATCCGGCCTGCCCCATCGACATGGTCATCACGGTCGAAGCGCTGAAGGAAGGCTGGGACTGCTCGTTTGCCTATGTGTTCTGCACGCTGCAGAAAGTCGGTTCCAGCCGCGACATGGAGCAGCTGCTCGGGCGCGTGCTGCGCATGCCCTACGCCACGAGCCGCAAGAGCGAACTGCTCAACCGCGCCTATGCCCACATCGCCAGCGCCGAGACGGCGCGCGTGGCGAACGAGCTGACCGACAAGCTGGTTGCCATGGGCTTCGAGGAACTGGAAGCGGCACAGGCGATTTTTCCGACCACGCAGCCCCTGTTCGATGCCGGCGTCGCCGTCGCGCCCGTGCTGCCCACGCTGGAACTTGTCATGCCCGAGTCGCAGGCCCTGGTAGCCGCACTGTCCTCGACCACACATGTCACCGTATCGCCGCGCGCCGACGGCAGCATGACCGTCAGCTTCGCGGCTCCGCCTGCAGCGCCGGTACGCGAAGCGCTGCTTGCCGCAGCCGGCAGCAAGGCGGAGCGCGCGCAACTGGAAAGAACGCTGGAGCGCTATGCAATGCGGCATGACGCACAGGCTGCGCCGGCACAGCTCGGTGTCGCTTTCCGGCCGCTGCCGCTACTGTGCATACGCGACGCGCAAGGCGAACTCGATCTCGCGGAGCGCGAAACCCTGCTTGGCCTGGCGGGCTTTTCGCTGGCGGAGAAACCCGGGGACCTGGCGGGCTTTGTGCCCAGCGAAAACCGCCATCCGTACCTGGTGGACGTTCACGACGGACACCTGAGAATCGAGCAGGAAATCCACTACTCGGTCAATCTCGATCTGGTGCCGATCGACGTCACCGAGACCGATCTGCTGCGCTGGCTCGATGACCGGCTGCACGAGCGCTCGATTGCGCAAAGCGAAAGAATCGCCTGGCTCACCAAGGTATTGACTTGGCTGCAACGCGAGCGCAAATACACCTTGACCGCGCTGGTGCGGCACCGCAACCAGCTTGCCGATGCGGTGCGCGAACGCCTGGAGGCGCTGCGCGCGGAGGCGCAAAAGACAGGTCTGCAATTGACGCTGGCGGGTCCGGACGCGCGCGGCTGCATCAGCGGCGATTACACGTTCGAGTTCGGCCGCGGGCGCTATCCGGCGCGGCCGCCGTATTACGACGGGCGCTACCGCTTTCGCAAGCACTACTATGGCGCGTCGATGATCGGCGACCTGAAGGATGCCCCACCCAGGGAAACCGACCACGAGTTCCACTGCGCCGTCGCCATCGACGAGATGGATGAGGTGCGCCACTGGGTGCGCAACATCCCGCGCTTTCCGGAATATTCGTTCTGGCTGCCGACGGCAAGCGACCGCTTCTATCCGGATTTTGTCTGCGAACTGAACGACGGGCGGCTGCTGGTGGTGGAATACAAGGGCGCCGGATACAAGACGAACGACGATTCGCAGGAAAAGCGCGCCATAGGGGAATTTTGGGCGCAGGCCAGCGGCAACCTGTTCTTGCTCGCCACCCAAAAGGACGATAAAGGGCGCGGCGTGGGCGCTCAGATCAAGCGATTGCTTGAGACTGCAGGGCCGCCGGCTTTTGGCTTATGGGCGAGCGCTGGCCATACTGAAGACGGCCTCGCGTACCAGCAGCGGCTACGCGGCGAATGGGATCGAAAATGAGTACGAAAGTATTGCTCGACACCTGCATTCTGATCGATTTCTTGAACGGTGTGCCCGGCGCTGCGAAGGAGATCAACAGCCACCCGGACCGAGCCATAAGCATCATCACCTGGATTGAAGTCATGGTCGGAACCAACCCTTTGACCGAAACAGACACGCGCTCTTACCTCGATAAGATACCGGTATTGCTGCTCGATAACACAGTTGCAGAGAAAGCAGTGAACCTGACAATATCCCGGCGCCAAGCAGGAAAGAAAAATCTTAAGGTCCCCGATGCATCCATTCTCGCGACCGCGCAGGTGTCGGAGCGAATACTCGTCACGCGCAATACCAAAGATTTTCCAGCCGATGATCCAGGCATCCAGGTTCCAAAATACTGAGCGCTTCCGCATGCCCTTCGCCAGCCGCGTTTCGATCACGATTCAATGAACTGGAGGTGAACATGAAAGCCGTCGGACTCTACCGTTATCTTCCGATCGACGATCCCGAATCGTTTCTCGACCTGGAGCTGGAGACGCCTACTGCGAGCGGACGCGATCTGCTGGTCGAAGTGAAGGCAATATCGGTGAACCCGGTCGACGCCAAGCGGCGCGCGCCCAAGGATCTGGTCGAAAAAAAACCCAGGGTGCTCGGCTGG
>JAKAMD010000268.1 GCA_021823875.1 Pseudomonadota bacterium
GTCCATCACTTCGATCGGATCGAACCCCCAGCGCGCCAGGTCGGCGTCGCGAAGACGCACAACGAGTTGCGGGGTACCCGGAGGCGACTGGATCTGCACGTCGGTAGCGCCGGGTATTCGCCCCAACGTTGCCGAGATCTCGCCGGCCTTGCGATCGAGCGTATCCAGGTCGTTGCCATACACGTTCACCACCACGGAGTAGCGGTAGCCGGACAAGGTCTCTTCGATCCGTTCAGTGAGAAAAGTCTTGACCGCAAAATTGACGCCTGGAAATTGCGCCAGCGTTTTGCGCATCTCGGCGGTCGCCAGTTCGGCCTGACCGCCATCGAGGGGCTTCAGATCGACCTCGAACTCGCTGTACTGGGTCCCGGCGGTGTCATCCGCCAGCGCAGCGCGGCCCACGCGCTGTCCGATGGAACGGACAAAGGGAAGTTTCTCGAGGGCTGCGCTGACCTGGTTGCCAATCCGCAGCGATTCTTCGATGGATGTGCCCGGAACGGCAGCCATGTGCACGATGAAGTGTCCCTCCTTGAGTTCAGGCAGGAAACTGCCCCCGAGGAAAGGCAGCACTGCAAGACCGGCCAGGGTCAACAGCCCGGCCACGACCAGGACCGCGCGCGAACGTCTTTCGACGCGTTCCAGCAGCGCGCCGTAGCGCGGCTTGAGCCACTTGTAGAGCGGGGGTTCCTGCTCCGGCAGCCGCCTCCCACTCAATAGCAGCGATGCGAGCGCGGGCGTCAGCGTGAGCGCCACCACAAGCGACGCCAGCGTGGCGAGGATGTAGGCGATTCCCAGCGGCGCGAATAGGCGCCCCGCAATGCCGGGCAGCGTCAACACCGGCACGAACACCAGCGCCACCACCAGCGTTGCATAGACTACGGCGCTGCGCACTTCCAGGACGGCGCTCAGCACAACGTTAAAAACAGGACGCGGCTGTTCCAGATGTTGGTTTTCCCTGAGGCGGCGGTAGATGTTTTCCACCGCGATTACCGCGTCGTCCACCAGCAGACCGATGGAGATGGCCAGCCCGCCCAGGGTCATGGTGTTCAGCGACAGCCCGAGCATCTCCAGCAGCGTCACCGCAGCCAGCAGCGACAAAGGGATCGCGGTCAGGGAGATGGCCGCGGTGCGCAGGTTGAACAAGAACAGGATCAGCACCACCACCACCAGCACCCCGCCGATGGCGAGCGAAGCGCCGACGTTGGCGGTGGCAGTGCTGACAAAGTTGGCGGGCCGGAACAGGTCGGGATGCAGGGTCACGCCTTCGGCCGCGAGCGCCGGGCGCAGATCCGCGAGGGCCCGCTCGACGTTGCCGGTGACCTGCAGTGTGTTCGCACCATATTGGGAGGAGATCACGAGTTGCAGGCCGGGATGCCCCATGACGGTGGCCGCGCCGACCGGCGGCTCCGGCGCTTCGACCACCTTCGCCACGTCCCCGAGGGTGACGTTGGCCGCGTTTTTCTGCAGCACGACGGTGCGGGCGAGCTGTGTCGTGGTCAGCGACTGGGCTTGAACCTGAAGCGTCACCCGCTGGTTCTTGCCGTCGATGAACCCCGCGCCACGGACACCGGTCGCGCGCGCCGCGGCGGTCACTACGTCCTGGACCGAGAGTCCATGGCGGATCAACTGGTCCGGTTCGATCTGAATCTGGAACTGCTTGACCTCGCCGCCGAATACAACGACCTTGGCGACGCCAGGCACGGCGAGGAGCCGCGGCTTGATGGTCCAGTCCGCCAGCGTGCGCAGCGCCATCAGAGAGCGCTTGTCCGATGTGACGCCCACCACCAGGACCGTGCTCGTCGACGAGGTCAACGGACTCATGGCCGGGGCACTCACCCCCCGCGGGAGCCGTCCGGCCAGCGCGGACAGGCGCTCGGCCACCACCTGTCGATTGCGGTAGATGTCGCTGCCTGCAGCGAAGGTGACGGTGATCACCGACAAGCCCTGGACGGACCCGGAACGCATCGACTCGATTCCTGGTACGCCGTTGAGTTGGTTCTCCACGGGCTGGGTGACGAGTACCTCCACCTGCTCGGGCGACAGTCCCGGCGCCTCGGTCTGTATGCCTACCTGGGGCGGCGCGAATTCCGGGAACACGTCGTACTTGGCCCCGGAGAGCCCGTAGAGCCCATAGGCCAGCAACAGGCAGGCCAGAGCGATGACGACGCCGCGAAAACGCAGCGAGAAGCGAACGATGGCGGAAAGCATGGTGTGTCCCTGGCGCTCAGTCGCCAACCTTGACCTGGGCGCGGAACTCCTCCGAGAACAGCATCTGCGCGCCTCTGGTCACCACGCGCTGCACAGTGCCGCCCGGGACGAACCAGCCGTTTTCGACAGGATGGTCCGCAGGCACCGGACGCCGCGCGAAGCGGGTCGCGTCCTTCTGGAAATAGGCCCAGGCCTTGCCCTGCCACCACACGACAGCGGAGTCGGGGACGATCACACCCTCGGCGGACGGCCCTGCCGGCAGCCAGATCACGACATGCATTCCGGGCACCAGGCCGGCGGCCGGGGCAAGATAATAGAAGCTCAATCCCTGAATCGCCGCGTCAATGCGCGGGGCGGCCGACACCAGCCGGCTCGCAACGGACTTGCCACCCAGTGCCTGCACCATCGCCTCCCGCGGGGCGGTAATGCCCGCAGCATCTCCCGGCAGCGTCACCTGGACCAGCACGTCGCGTTGCGCGAGCAGCCGTTCCAGAACCTGCGCGTTGCCGTTCGTGATCCACTTGGCGATCACCGTTCCCCATTGGGTGCGCAGATTGTCGGCGGCGGACTTCATCGCCACGCGTGCCGATTGAGCATCGGCCTCGGAGCCACGCCACGCCGCCTCGGCCGCTTGCAGAACTTTGTCGGAAACGTTGCGGTCGTCCCGATGCAGGCCCTGCAGGCGCTCGTATTCCCGGCGTGCCGCGGCCAGGCCCGCCTGCGCCTTTTGCAGTTGCGCCTGCGCCGAGGCGTAGTTGTTCGCAATATCGCTCAGGCCCTGTATCGCCACCACGGCGCCATAAGCCCGGATACGCTGCTGCCGCGATTCCGGTTGCAGCGGGCTTACCAAAATCGCGCTCGCCGCCTGCGTTTTCATGTCCAGGGTGACGATCGGTTCACCCTGTTCTACCGAGACGCGCGACGGCGTGGCTACCGGCTGTTCCCGCTCGGCCTCGACGGCGCGTTCCTTTTGCCCTGCGATGAATCCCCAGATAACGAGGGCACTGAACCCGGCCACTACGGTACCGATGATGAGCGACCGGAGGCCGCGGCTTTTATTCATTGCACAATCTCCTGATCCTGTCCGAAACGCTCGATGAACTGTCCGGGAAGGGTTTCGGCCGCGTCGAGCGGCAGTTGCACCGCGTCCTCGAGCGAACCCAAGGCCTGCTGCGCCTGGGTCAGGGTATCGAGGCGCGCAAGCCTGCTCGCCGTCAGTTCCTGTTCAGCGCCGAGGAGCGCAAGGCGGTCCGTCTCGCCGGCAGCAAATCGTGCGCGGGCCGATTCAAGTTGCTTGCGGGCGCCGGCGAGCAGGCGGTTCGCCACCTCAAGTTTATTCGATGCTTTCGTGAAACCCGTATAGTTCCGGTCGATTTCTCCCACCACCCGCGCCTGCAAGGCGGTGAACCGGGCGGCGGCTACCTTGCGCCCCGCCTCGGCTTCGGCGATCGGCCCCTGGTTCTGGTTGAACAGCGGCAGCGTGAGCGAAACCCCGAGAGACCATTTGCGCGCCCCTTGGTCCCAGGTGTAGCCCGGCCCGATCGACAGGTCGGGATACTGTCGGGCGATTTGGAACTGGAGCGCCGACTGGCTGGCGGCATAACGCGCCAATGCGGCCAGGATGTCCGGCCGGTTGCGCAGCGCCTGCTGCCGAATATCGGGCGCAGGCAGTTTGGGAAGCGGCTTCTGGAAATCGTCAAACGAGAGCGCTTTGTCCTGCACGGCGGCCGAAGGCAGTCCAAGCGCCTGCGCCAGCCCCACCTGCGCCTCGGCGCGCCGGCGGCCGGCCTCTTGCGCAGCGAGCCGCGTCTGGTCCAGGGCAAGGCGCGCGAGCGTCACCTCGGGCTGCGACGCCTCCCCGGCGCGCAGCCGGCTCCCCAGAGCCTTCACGGTGCGCGCCTGGACCTCCTGCTGGCTGGCGAGGAGTTGTTCCCGCTCACGCGCCGCATAAAGGTTGACGAGCGCCGCGCGCAAGCCGCTGCGCACCCGCCATGCGGCGGTGGCGATGTCCAGACGCGCGGCCTCGGACAAGTGCTCGGCGCCGCTGACGCGATAACCGCGCTTGCCCGCCGTCTCGATGGGAATGCCCAGAACGACTCCCAGCGTCCACGGGGACAAGCCGCTTCCCGCGTCCGCGTTATACAGGGGTGAAAAGCCGAAAGTCGGATTGGGAATCGCCCCCGCGGTCACGGTCTTCGCTTTGGCTAGATCCCATTGGGCGCGGGCGACGTCCAGTTCGGGATTAAAATAAAAAGCGGCCAGGGTCAGTGTCGTCAAGTTCCAGGTCTGGGACGACTCGCCGGGCAATACGCGGCGCAAATAATCTTTAAGGCCGGGATCGTTGAGGGAACGGGATTCGAAGCTGGCAGCGCTGGCTTGCGGCGACAGCGGTCTTGGGGTGTAGCTCGCGCAACCGCCAAGCGCTGCCGTCAGCAGGCATAAGATCTTCATATTCCGTCCGAGGTGAACCATTTGCGCAATCCTGAAAACACCAAATGAACCGTGGCAAAAAGGAAACTCGCATCGCTTGCGACAATGATAAATCGGTGAACGTCAAATGTGCGTCAAATCGCCAAGAATTCTACGCAGGTGAAAAATCGAGCGTCACCCGGGTTCCCCGGTTTTTTTCGCTGCGCAGCGCGATCCGCCAGCCGCATTGGTCGCAAATGCTTTTTACGATCGCCAGTCCCAGCCCCAGTCCGCCCTGTTTTCCCGTGTGCGATGTTCCTCGATAAAACCGTCCGAACACGTGAGGGAGGTCGGCAGCCGCGATACCGACGCCGGTGTCTTCGATGCACAAGCGCTGCGCTTCGTAGCCGACAGAAATTTTACCCTGCTCGGTATAGGCGATCGCGTTCTTGATCAGGTTGGTGAGTACAAGATCGAGCGCTTCCTTGTTGACTTG
>JAKAMD010000269.1 GCA_021823875.1 Pseudomonadota bacterium
CGGCCAGGTCTATGGTGGCGCCGCACAAGGCATCGGCACCGCGCTTTATGAGGAGATGCACTACGACGACAAAGGTCAGCCGCTGGCTGCTACTTTTGCGGACTATCATCTGCCCGGAGCGCCGGAAGTGCCGGCCTTTGACGTCGACCACATGGAATACCCATCACCGATCAGCCGCTTCGGACAGAAAGGCATCGGCGAGGGCGGCGCGATTGGCCCGCCAGCGGCTATCGCCAACGCAATAAACGATGCGCTGGTGCCGCTCGGCGTTGAGGTCGATACACTGCCGATCACACCGGGGCGTCTGCTCGCCAAGCTTTTGCATGCCGGCCGTCAAGCGAAGGTGGAGGAAGGCGCGTGAAACCGGTCGCCTTTGACTACGCTGCGGCCAAGGACGTAGCGTCAGCAACCTTGCTGCTGACTGAAGCCGCCGACGAGGCCAAGCCGATTGCCGGCGGCCAGTCACTCGGGGCCATGCTGAACTTGCGTTTGGCGCGGCCGACCGTACTGGTCGACATTTCGCGCGCTGCCGACATGCGTACAACCGAGGACGAAGGCGATGCGATCCTCTATGGCGCCGCGGTCACCCATGCCGAGATCGAAGACGGCGTGGTGCCTGATGCGACCCCGGGTTGGCTCGCCGCTGTCGCACGCGGTATCGCCTATAGGGCAGTCCGCAACCGCGGTACCATCGGTGGCAGCCTCGCCCATGCAGATCCGGCGGCCGATTGGGTCAATGTGCTGACCGCGCTGGGCGCTGAAGTCGTCCTCGCGCGGAAAGGATCGTCGCGCACAGTGGCTCTGCCCGAATTCTTCACGGGGCCGTTCGCCACTGTTCTTGCTAACGGCGAGGTGATTTCCGGCGTGCGCGTGCGCAAGCCGACGCGGACGGCACGGTGGGGCTATTGGAAGTTTTGCCTCAAGGTCGGCGACTTCGCCAAGGCGAGCGCGGCGGTCCTGCTCGACCCGGAGCGCAACGAGACACGGGTGCTGCTCGGCGCGATCGAGCGTCCTCCGCTTCTGCTGACCGACCCATCGACAGTGCTGGACGCAAGGGGCGCCCTCGCGGATGTGGTGAAGCAGGCCCTGCCATTTCTTTCCGAGGAATCACATGCCCTGCACGTCGCTGCGCTGCGGCGCGCCCTTGTGATGGCCAGGTCTGGCGGGGAGCGCGCGGCATGAGTACGGTCACGTTGCGCGTCAATGGTGTCGAGGTCACCAAAGATATCACGCCGCGCACCCATCTCGCCGATTTCGTTCGAGAGGATCTCAACCTCACCGGCACGCATCTCGGTTGTGAGCATGGGGTGTGCGGGGCCTGTACCCTGATCGTCAACGGCCGTCCTGTGCGCTCCTGCTTGAGTTTCGCTGTTGCCTGCGCGGGGGCGGACGTGCGCACTGTCGAGGATTTTGACGACGATCCCGTCATGGCTCTGTTACGCGAAGCCTTTAGCCGCCACCACGGCCTGCAATGCGGCTATTGCACCCCCGGTATGCTGGCCACCGCTTACGACATCGTCACCCGACTACCCGACGCCGACGAGGCCCGCATCCGCGAGGAATTGTCGGGCAATCTTTGCCGCTGTACCGGCTATGTCGGCATCGTGGCAGCGATCCAAGACGTGCTTGCGCAAGGCTCGCACCGGAGCGCCGTACCCGTAACGGCGCCAGCTCCATTGACGGCTATAGCAACGGGTTGGACGCCGCCGCCGGCGACGCTGGTGGCCCCCGCGCCTGTTGGACAAATCGCGGTATCGGGAAAGATTGATGGCGGCGGTACACTCACCCGTTCGATTGCCGTGCCAGTGCCGTTGGAACGGCTTTGGAATACCTTGCAAGATATTGAAACCATCGCGGGTTGCCTGCCAGGCGCGTCCATTGAATCGATTAAACCCGATGGCTCGATCGAAGGTGCATTCCAGGTCGCCATTGGCCCCATGCGGGCGCGCTTTAGCGGAACGGCGCATATCGCGTTTAACGCCACCGCACGCAGTGGCGACGTTCGTGGCGCCGGTGGCGATCGCGTCAGCCGGTCGCGCGCCGAGGGCGTCATTCGCTTTACGGCTCAACCGGAGGCAGGAAATGCGTCGCGGCTTACGCTTGATATGACCTATAAGTTGGCAGGACCGCTGACCCAATTCGGCCGGCCCGCGGTGGTGGCAGGCGTTGTCGACCAGTTGCTTGCAACCTTCGCCAAGAATTTGGTGCAAGCAAGCAAGGGCGAAGCGATCGCCACATCAGTGCCGGTCGGTGGCATCAGGTTGCTGCTTGGATTATTTCGCCGATTGTGCTCCAGGGTCCGGTCATAGAAGAAATGTCATTTCCTGAAAGTTCGTCTTCGAGAGTGCGCATGCCGCAGAAAGTCAAACAATCCAACAACCCCGCTTCGTTCGCAGAGGAATGGCATGGTAAGCCGCTACAGGAGCGCCCCGGCTTTCTGATCCGTCGGTTACACCAAATCCATGTGGCCCTCTTCATGGAAGAGTGCGCGGACGAAAACATCACGCCGGTGCAATACAGCATTCTGTCGGCGCTCGATCACATGGGCACGGCCGAGCAGATTGCGCTGTCGCGCGCCGTCGGTCTCGATACCACCAATGTTGCCGACGTGCTGGCGCGCCTGGAGCGGCAGCGATTAGTGCGGCGGCGGGTGTCGCAGCAGGACAAACGCATGAAGGTGGTTTCGCTCACCGACGCAGGCCGGGCGCTGCTAAAACGGATCGACGGCCGTGCCGCCCGCGCCCATGAACGGACGTTGGCTCCATTGAAGCCGAAGGAGCGTGAGCGATTCCTGCGCGATCTTGCTCAATTGGTAGAGTTCAACAATGACATCAGCCGTACCCCAGTGGGCCTGCGATGAATTATCGAGGCACTGCTTCAGGGGCCGGTGAAATCCCAGACTTTGCGGGCTCCACCTGGCGGGTCGCGCCGCACCGCCTCCGCATCGATAGCGACTTCGCCGTTCTGAATGCGAACCGGATAAAGCTTCAAGGCATCAACCTTCCATCCCCGTGAGACATGGCCATCCACGAGAGAGTACGACGCGAGATGACGTGGGCAAATGAGGCGGCCGTCCTCGATGCGTCCTTGCGAGAGATCGGCCTTTTCATGCGGACATGTACCTTGGAAGGCGTAGACGGTGCTGCCTTGGCGCGCCAGCACCAGCCCATACCCCTCCAGCAGAATCCGACGAAACGTGCCGTCAGGCAGCTCGTCGAGTGTGGCAACTGCGACGAAGCGGGGCTCGTTCATTTCGATTCGGCTCCTGGTATCGCGGCGGGTATCCACCAGTGGCACGAGAAAACAAGCAGATGAGTTCGCACTTGTCCAATCGCGCAACGTGGGAATCCTTTGAACAATTGCTGGCGGTGAAGCCGCAACTCGACCTTTGCGCGCCGCTCGCATCGGTCGTTTCCGTCCCGGAGCATACATTGTTGCATGCCGGCCCACCCATGCGGGAAAAGGCGGCGATCCCGGCACCGCTGTTCAACAGCGCAGTAGCCGCCGCCTTGTTCGAGGGCTGGGCCGAGGACGAGTCCGGTGCGCGGTCCGCGATCCAACAGGGACGTATCCGGCTCGCACCGGCGCAGGACCACGGTGTGGTCACTCCGCTTGCGTTCGTTGTATCGCCATCCATGTGGGTATTGGGCGTTTCGGATGCTGCCGGAGAGGTAAAGTCACGCTATACGCCGGTCAACGACGGTCCGCCGCCGGCTGCCCTGCGCTTCGGTGCTCGTAATGACGGGCAAGCCGAGCGATTGTCGCTGCTCGGCCGGATCGGACCGGCCCTGTGCGATGCTCTTAAAGAGCCGATCCCGGTGTTGCCGGTGATGCAGGCGGGACTATCCGGTGGCGACGATCTGCATGGCCGAGTATCGGCAGCTAACGCTGCGCTCGCGCTCAAGCTCGCTCCGCGCCTTTCGGGCGAAGCGGCGGCCTATCTGTCGGTCGCCAATCAATTCGTCCTCAACGTCATTATGGCGGCCTGTGCGGTGATGCTCGGGGCTGGCGGCGACATAGCCGGTAGTCGCATGGTGACCGCGGCGGGCGGCAATGGTGTCGATTTGGGCTGGCGGCTTGCTGACGCGCCGGCAGTTTGGCACACGACAACTGCAGAGGTGCCGGTCGGCCCGCATTTTCCTCACGCGGCGGAACGGCGCTTCCTGCCGGCGATAGGCGACAGCGCGGTCATCGACGCCTGCGGTTTCGGCGCCGCGGCCTTACGTTTTGCCCGAGAGATGATGGCCGCGCTCCGCGGTCATGTTTCGGATGCTTATTTCGCCGACACGGCGAGCGAGCCGTTTCTCGGGCATCATCCGGCATTCCCGTCCGATCTGCGGCTTGGCCTCGATATCGCTCATGCGACACCGGTGCGCGGTATCATGTTGGCCGCGCTCGACGCGGATGGCGAAGCTGGGCTCGTTGGCCGGGGCATCGCGCCCTGGCCGCAGGTTTAAGGCGATCGCCGCCGTTTCAGGCTGCAATGGCATCCGGGATCAGCGGCGAGTCGCTATCATGGCATACGCCGGCGCGTAGGCAGAACACCGGGCGGATCAGCTTGTCGGTCACCACTTCAACGCCGCTGTTGTCGGAAAGCTTAAAGCGGCCGTTGAGGATTTCGAGCACACTGACGTCGGCTTGGCGTCCGACCTGCAACGTGCCGATCTCGTCCTGCATCCGCACCATGACCGCCGGATTGGCGGTGACGGTGGCGATGACCTGCTCCAGCGACATGCCGAGGGTCAGCAGTTCGGTCATGGCAACGGTC
Organism: Pseudomonadota bacterium; assembly: GCA_021823875.1. Taxonomy (GTDB): domain Bacteria; phylum Pseudomonadota; class Alphaproteobacteria; order Rhizobiales; family Xanthobacteraceae; genus Pseudolabrys. The sequence goes on from JAKAMD010000269.1 coordinate 4,769, forward strand.
AGGCTGAATGGAGCGACGCCGAAGAACGGGTTTTCCTCGCGTACGGCCTTATCCATGCCGGCCGGCGGCACCTTGACGTTATAGCCGTGCAAGTCGGCGCCGAGGGTGAACAGGCCGTCTTTCATCTCGGTCCACGGCGCTCTGCCCTTTGGGTGATAGTCCTTCATTGCTTCCCAGTTGCGGTAGTTTTGGTGGCCGTTGGTTTCCAGGACCCCAATCTTCATTCCCGGCAGAGGGGCAAGCCTCGCAGCGACGTTCTTATTCCAGTCCACGAGGATTGGATTGACGGTGAGATCGGCGCAGAAACACGGAACCTGCCGTTCGTGGGCGACGCGGGCGA
>JAKAMD010000270.1 GCA_021823875.1 Pseudomonadota bacterium
TGCACCAGGCCGAAGCCAGTCTCCTGGTCGAAGCCGAGCGCATGGCCGGCCACCACGCGGCCGTCGCCGAGATGCAGCCAGATGGTTTCGGCCTCGGTGATCAGATAACCGATGGTCAAGATGAGCACGTCGTCGATCAGCACGCCATTGCCGGCACGCTCGGTGCCGAGCGTGTCGGCGGTGAAAGCGTCGGACGGAATGAGCGAGTGCAGGCCGACTACCGCGCTGAGCGCCCGTTCGAGATCATAGCCGTAGTCCTGCGCGCGCGGCTGGGCAGCGGCCGGCACTTTCCATTCGAGCAGCGAAGACATCAGGCGAATTTCCTTTTTAGTGCCGCTTCTCATCATACGCGGATCGCGGCGCGAGAGAAGACATTGATTAAATGGGATGCGCGCGCACTCCATGCTAGGATGACAGGGCAATGACCCCGCTTTCCGTTCTCGATTTGTCGCCGGTGGCAGCCGGCAGCCCGGCCGCGCAGGCGCTGCGCAATTCGCTCGACCTGGCGCGACTCGCCGACCGGCTCGGCTTCACGCGCTATTGGGTGGCCGAACATCACAGCATGCCGGCGATCGCCAGCTCGGCGCCCGAGATCATGATCGGACAGATCGCCGCCGTGACGCAGCGCATCCGCGTCGGCTCCGGCGGCGTCATGCTGCCCAATCACGCGCCGCTGACGGTGGCGGAACGTTTCAAGGTGCTGGAGGCGCTCTATCCCGGTCGCATCGATCTCGGCTTGGGGCGCGCGCCCGGCACCGATCCGGCGACGTCCTACATGCTGCGCCGGCGGCAGGGCATCAGCGAGGAGGACGATTTCCTCGACCGCTTCAACGAACTGATGCTCTTGGAGAGCCGCGGCTTTCCGGCCGGTCATCCGTTCCACAAGGTGCGCGCCATGCCCGACGACGTGCCGCTGCCGCCGATCTATCTGCTCGGCTCCTCGGATTATTCGGCGCAGCTCGCGGCGCAGATCGGCGCCGCTTTTTCCTTCGCGCATCATTTCGCCAATTTCGACGCAGCCGAAGCGATGCGGCTCTACCGCGACAATTTCCGGCCTTCGCCGGCGCACACGAAGCCCTACGCGATCCTGGCGACGCATGTGGTCTGCGCGGAGACCGACGAAGAAGCTGCGCGGCTGGCCACCACGGTGGAGCTCAATTTCGTGCGGCGCGCCAAGGGCGAATATCTACCGCTCGCTTCGCCCGAGGAGGCGATCGCCTACGACTACTCCCCGGTCGACCGCGCGCGCATCGCGCAGAACCGCGCACGGCTTACGGTCGGTTCGCCGGCGACGGTGCGGGCCAAGCTCATGCCGCTGATCGAGGCGACCCAGGCCGATGAATTGATGGTGACGTCGATGATCTTCAGCCACGAAGCGCGCAAGCGCTCCTATGAATTGCTGATGCAGGCGTTTGCTTGACCGTCATTCCGGGTTCGCGGCCTTCGGTCGCGCCCCGGAATGACGAAAAGCAAATTTTCATGTTAGAAGCCGCGCAGGCGGCGGACGAGTTCACAGCTTTTGCCATGGATCGAAAATCAGGGAGGTTCCTTTGGGCAAGACGTTAACCCTCACCACCAGCGACAATCATACGCTCGGCGCCTATCGCGCCGACCCGCAAGGCGCGGTCAAAGGCGGCATGGTCGTGGTGCAGGAAATTTTCGGCGTCAATCATCACATCCGCGCGGTCTGCGACCGGTTGGCCGGAATGGGATACGCCGCGGTGGCGCCAGCGGTGTTCGACCGCTTCGTGCGCGATTTCGAATGCGGCTATACGCCGGACGAAATCGCCCATGCGCGCAGCTATCTCGGCAATCTCAACTGGGATCACATGATGGCGGACGTTGCCGCTGCCAAGGACGAGCTCAAGGGCGTGGGTCCGATCGGCATCATCGGCTTCTGCATGGGCGGCACGGCGGCCTTCCTCGGTGCCTGCCGCCTTCCTGGCTTTGCGGCCTCGGTTGCCTTCTACGGCGGCATGATCGGTAAGTTTGCCGACGAGAAGCCGAAGTGCTCGCTGCAGATGCATTTCGGCGAGAAGGACGAAAGCATCCCGATGGACGTGGTCGCGGCCATCAAGGCCAAGCAGGCGCAGGCGGAAACCTACGTCTATCCGGATGCGCCGCACGGCTTTTCCTGCGACGAGCGCGCGAGCTACCGCAAGGAAGCGAGCGATCTGGCCTGGAGCCGCACGCAAGCGTTTCTGACCGCGCATATGAAATAGCAAGACGCTGTTAGGCGAAACTCTCGCCACGTCATGCCCGGCCAACCGGGTCCGGCTTTTGGCCGGCCCGGGTGTAAACCTGTGCCGGGCATCCACGTCTTAACAGCACCGATAGTCCCTAAAACGTCGATGGCCGGGACATAGGCGAGCGAAGCGACGCCGTCCTTCAGACGGCTATGCCCGGCCATGACAATCGCACGTGCTGCGCCGTCGGTTCAGAACCACCGCTCCTTGACGACGATGGTGTCGCCGGGGCGCAGCGGATAATTGAGCGGCACGTCGCCCTTGAAGCGCTGCGTGGGCGTGTTGCGGGTGAGCTCGATCCGGCTCTTGTTGGCGCGCGGGGCGAAGCCACCGGCAATGGCGATAGCGTTCTCCGCCGTCATATTGGGGACGTAAGGATACTGGCCCGGCGTGGTGACCTCGCCGAGGATGAAGAACGGCCGGTAGGACGCGATCTCCACCGTCACATGCGGCTCGCGCACATAGCCCTGCTTGAGGCGGTCGGCGATCATCGAAGAGAGCTGCTGGGTGGTGAAGCCGCGTGCCGGCACCGCGCCGATCAGGGGCATGCTGACACTGCCACCGGCGTCGACCATGTAGGTGCCGGTAATGCCTTCCTGGCCGAACACCACCACGCGCAAGCGGTCGCCGGAATCGAGCGTGTAGGATTGCGCCGCCGGTGCATAAGCATAGCCATAGCCGTAAGGCGCCGCGGCATAGGCATGCGCGGCGGTCTGCTGCGGCGGCTGATATTGCATCACATAGCCGTAACGCCCGTAGCTGCGCTGCTGCACATGACCGTTCTGTGGACCGGCTTGTTGCGCGTAAGCCTGTTGTCCATAAGCCGGGGTTGCGTAGGATGGGGGCGCGTAAGCCTGCGTTGCATAGGGCTGCTGTGCATAGGCAGGCGCGTAGCTCGGCGCGCTCTGTTGCCGGCCGAAGAATGCAAAGCTTGATCCGTGGCTCGAATTGAAGAAACCGCGCTCTTGGCCCTGCTGGGTGGAGGCGGTCTGCGTATAATTGGCCCCGCCATAGTGCTGCACCACCGGCACCGGGCGGCCGGTCATCGGATCCATGACGTATTGGGTCTGCGGCTGACGCGCGCAGGCGGCGACCGCGAGAGCGGCCAGCAAAGGCAAGAGAATTCGGGCAGTTCGCATCAAAAGCGAATCCGGGCCGTTTATGGAAATTAAGCCCGATTAACGCTTTATATGGTTAACAAAGTCTAACCGTCGGGGCGTTTCCCTCTCCCTCGCGGGGGAGAGGTGAAAGAGCTGCAGGGCTTACGCCGGAGCGCCTTGCAGCGTCGCCCCGGTGCCGATCGGGCAGGACACCCCGGTGCCGCCCAACCCGCAATAGCCGAATGGGTTTTTAGCCAAATACTGCTGGTGATAGTCCTCGGCGAAATAGAACGGCGGGGCGTCGAGGATTTCGGTGGTGATCGGCCCGTAGCGTTTCTCGCCCAGCGCTTGTTCGTACCTCGCTTTGGAGGCTTCGGCGGCGCGCCGCTGCTCGGGCGTGAAGGTGTAGATGCCGGAGCGATATTGCGTGCCCACATCGCTGCCCTGGCGCATGCCTTGGGTCGGGTCGTGGCTTTCCCAGAAGGTCTTGAGCAAGGTGTCGTAGGTGATCTTGGCCGGATCGTAGACCACCAGCACCACCTCGTTGTGGCCGGTGCGGCCGGTGCAGACCTCCTCATAGGTCGGGTTCGGGGTGAGGCCGCCGGCATAGCCGACGGCGGTGACATGAATGCCGTCACCGAGTTCCCAGAATTTGCGCTCGGCACCCCAGAAGCAGCCGAGGCCGAAGAGGGCCTTCTCGCTGCTGGCCGGATAGGGTCCCTTGAGCGGGCGGTGCTTGACGAAATGGTCGCGGGCGGTGGGGATAGCCTGGTCGCGGCCGGGCAGCGCCTCGTTCGCGCTGGGCATGGCCATCTTCTTGAAGCCGAACATGACGGATTCTCCCTGAATTTGTTGAGCGCAATATAAGCGCGGCCGGGCAGAGGCGGAATGCGCCAACCAATCACGTCTGAGACATATGAGGGGCAGCCCGGCTCACGCCGGCGCGAGCCTTACTGCCTGATGTAGCCGATCAGCGGCTTTTTGCGGCGGCCGGCGAGGATCAGCAGGATGCCGAGCAGGCCGAACAGGCCCCAGGCCGGCGCTGCCAGGATCGTCAGCATCACCGGGTCCCATAGGACGCCGCGGGCATAGGGCAGGATCAGCGGCTTGAGCTGAGCCAGGCTGGCCGCGTTGATCAGGTCCCACAGCGCGCGCACGCTGGTGAAATAGAACCGGCTGGCGGCAATCGATTTGGTGCCGTCATAGACCAGCAGCAAGAAGGCGCTGGCCAGGCACAGGAGACCGATAAGGCGAAACAAAAAGCGGATCATGGCACCAAATGGTTCATGCACGTCGCCGGGCACCCCGCTTACCCTGCGTCGCGGCACGGTTCAACTATGCAAACCTGCGAGAGGAGCCATGGCAGGCGTTCTCTTGAGGTTGCGCCTCGCCTTCCGCTAGGGTCCTCCCCCCAATAGCCGGGCCGCCCGGCGCTCGCGATGGAGATGATATGCCCGCCAAACCGCCCGGCCGCAGCCGCCCGACCTTTACCGACCAGGAAGCGCTGCAATTTCACAGCCGTGGTCGGCCCGGCAAGCTGGAAGTGATCGCCACCAAGCCGATGGCGACCCAGCGCGATCTCTCGCTCGCCTATTCGCCGGGCGTGGCGGTGCCGGTGCTCGCCATCGCCGAGGACGAAGGCCGCGCCTACGACTACACCACCAAGGGCAATTTCGTCGCCGTCATCACCAACGGCACCGCCATTCTGGGCCTCGGCAATCGCGGCGCGCTGGCGGCGAAACCGGTGATGGAAGGCA
>JAKAMD010000271.1 GCA_021823875.1 Pseudomonadota bacterium
CACCGACAACGCCCAAGGGCAGCATGCCGGCCGCATGGATCAGTTCGCGCGGCACGTAGATCGGCATGTAGCCGACCACCTTGCGGCCGGGTGCGGCGGCTTTCCACTCGCGCGCGGTCGTAAAGGCGAGATCGTCAAAAATGGCCTGCGCCCGCCCGATAATGGCGGCCACGCTCTTTCCGCTCGAGCCATTCGATCCGTTCAACGATGTTGCCATTGGGCGGTCCTCTTTCCGAGGAAGGCTTCCAGGCCCTCCACGGCATCGTGCGATTTCATTAATTCATCGAGATAGAGACGTTCGACGGTGGCGATCTTCGCCCGCACACGGGCGGCGAAATCATGCCGCGCGGCCTTGACCGCGTAGCGCAGCGAGCTGGCGCTTTTCGATTTCAAATGCTCGTTGAAATAACCGAGCGCGGCGGCTTCCGGATCGGCGGCAGCGTGCACGAAGCCCATGCCGGCCGCTTCCGCGCCGGTGATGCTGCGCCCGGACAATAGGAGATCGATGGCGCGGGCCGGCCCGATCAGTTCGGGCAGCAGGCAGGACGCCGCCGGCGCGAACACGCCGATCTTCATCTCCGGCTGGCCGAGGCTGGCGTCGGGCGCGGCGAAAATCATGTGGCCGGCGAGCGCCAGTTCGAGCCCGCCGCCGAGGCACTGCCCGCGCACCGCCATCAGGATCGGCACGGGCGAGTCGACCAGTTGCAGGATCAATTCGTGCAGGCCCTTGAGCATGGCGGCACATCGCGCCGGCATGTGCTCCTCGACGCTGGCGCCGAAGGAGAAATGCGGGCCTTCGGCGTCGATCAGCACGCCGCCGAGAGAGCTATTGCCGAGATGTTCGTTCAACGCCTCGTGCAGCGCGGCGATCATCGCCGCGTCGACGATATTCGCTTTCGGCCGGGAGAGGCGCAGGCGCAGCAGGCGCCCGTCCGCCTCGAACCAGACTTTGAGCGGCGACGTCGTCATTTGCGAGCCCGCGGTTGGATGCTTTCGGTCAACTCGTCCGACCAAGGCGTGTTGGCGGCGAGCGCGCGGCGCAGCGCGACGAAGTCGGCCTCGCGGCCGGTTTCCTTGGTGCCCTCGTTGAAGGCGCGGAAGCCGGCGCGCGCCTCGGTCATCATGTTGAGGCCGAGCCAGTCGCGCGAATTTTCCTTGTTGCGGTTCCACACATCGAGCTTGGGCTTGCGCAGTTCGAACACCGTCTTGGTGGTGCAATCGGGGAAGGTGTAGAGCAGCTTGCTGCAGAGGCTTTCCACCTTCTCGTCGAGCAGTGACAGGTCGACGGTGCCGCTCTTCAGCAAGGCTTGTCCGGCCTTGAGCGCTTCGCCGGTCTTGGGCTTGCCGAGCGCCGGCCGGCCGTACTCGTCGACCACGCGGCTGGTCTCGACCAGCGGATTGGCAATGAACTTGCCGTCGACCTTCAGCGCCGGAACGATGTCGGTCAGCATGCCCATGGCGAAGGCTTCGTGCGCCGAGAACGGCTCGCACAGCACGCAGGCGACCATGGCACGCTCGGCGCCAATCACCACGGGCAGGAAATCGGTGGCGCCGCCGATCGGCGCCGAGCCGTGCTTGGGGCCGGCTTGGCCGAAACGGGCAAGATCCTGCGCCACCGAAAAATCGCAAGCCATGCCGATTTCCTGGCCGCCGCCGATGCGCATGCCGTTGACCCGGCAGATCACCGGCTTGTCGCAGCCGAGGATGGCCGAGACCATGTCGTTGAACAGCCGCATATAGCCACGATATTCCTGCGGATTGCCGGCGTAATATTCAGCATATTCCTTGGTGTTGCCGCCGGTGCAGAAGGCCTTATCGCCAACGCCGGTAAAGACGACTGCGACCACGTCGCGCGCCACGCTCGCCTCGCGGAAAGCGAGGATCACGCTTTTCACCATATCGGTGGTGTAGGAATTGAATTGGCTCGGGTTATCGAGCGTGATCCAGGCGTTGTAGAGCCCGGCGACCGGCTGGCCGTCCTCACCTTTGACCGGACGCTTCTCGTAGCGCACGCCCTTGTTGAGCCAGACCTGCTGCGGGACCAGCGTATGGTCCTTTGCTTCGCGCCCCTTGGTGGCGGCTTCCACGGTCATGATCACGCTCCTCAGTAATTCGGAACCAGCACGGCGCGGCGCTTCAAGGCGCCATGATGGGCCGCCTCGAACACCTGATTGATATCGCTCAGCGGATGTTTCTCGACGAAGGGAGCGACCTTGATGCGGCCGTTGATCACCAGATCGAGCGCCTCCGGATAAAGCTCGGGCGGGCAGCCCCAATTGCCGAGCGCACGCGCATGAAACGCCATCAGATTGGACAGCCGCACTTCGACCTTATCCATGGTAAAGCCGACGACGCAGAGCGTGCCGCCATGGGTCAACAGGCTGAAGGCAGTTTCCTGCCCGACCTTGGTGCCGGAACATTCGAACACGATCCATTCGCGCTGGCGCAAGCCACGCTCCTTGGCGAACTCCTGGATCGCCTTCTTGAGGTCGCGCGGCGATAGTTCCTTGGCATTGAGCGTCAGCGCGACGGCGCCCTGCGCCTTAAGGGCGGCAAGTTTGTCTTCCTTGACGTCGATAGCGATGGTGGTGCCGCCCATGGCGGTGGCGATCTGCGCGCAATAACCGCCGACGCCGCCAATGCCATTGACGATGCAGACATCGCCTTTGGTGACGCCGGCCTGCACCACCGCCTGATAAGGCGTAGTCACCGCATCGGCGATGACGGAAAGATCGGCGAGATCGATGCCGGCGGCGGCGATCTTGTGCTCGTCGACAACGCACAAGCCCCGCGCCGGCACGATGATGTGGGTGGCGAAGCCGCCTTGGATGTCGTTGCCCGGCATTTTCTGATTCGGGCAGATGGTGCCTTTGCCGCGCTGGCAGGCATCGCAGCGCCCGCAAGGAATGACGGCGGGCACGATCACCGCGCGATCGGTGAACCAGAGCTCATCGGAACCCGCTTCCACCACATGCCCGCTGATCTCGTGACCGAGGCAGAGCGGCAGCGGAACGTTGGTGCGAACGCCGTCGTAGTAATAACCGAGGTCGGTATGGCAGACGCCGCAGCCGGCAATTTCGATCAGCACTTCGTCGGGGCCGGGGTGCCCCATGTCGACTTCCATCGGCACCAGCGGCTCGCCCGTGCCCGTCATCATCCAACGAACCGCCTTGACGTCCATTGCTGCGTCTCCCCATTTTGCCGCATGCCGCAAATTATGGGCTTGGCGCGCGGCCTTGCTGCGCCTTACTTTTCGGTACTCCCTCGCGCGATCGCCTTGACGAAGATCAAGGTAACACAAAAAAACGTATTTTAGTACTGAAATGCATATATGCCGTGGAGCCCCGTAAAATGGGCTCCAATCAGGGGTTCCGGTCCATGGACGTCTCCTCCAGTATCTCGATCGCCGTCATCGGCAGCGGGGGCGCCGGCGCGCTCACCACCGGCAATTTTCTGCTCGAAGCGGCGAGTTCCGCCGGCTGGCACGGGCTGTCGACCCGCACGCTCGGGCCCCAGATCCGCGGCGGCGAGGCGGCGGCGCTGCTCCGGCTCGCCGATCACCCGGTCGAGTGCCTGCCGGATACCTTCGACCTCCTGATCGGCATCGACTGGCTCAATGCCCACCGTTTCGGCGCTGAAATCCAAGCCGGCCCGCAAACCCTGGTCATCAGCGATCCCGATGGCGGGGAACCGCCGCCGGCCATGAGCCAGGCAGGCGCCCGCGTCGTGGAAATCCCGCTCAAGGAACTCGCCAAGAGCATTCCCGATGGCCGCCCCAACATGATCGCGCTTGGCATCGCCGCGCGACTCTTGGGCTTCACCGTCGATCAGATGGTGGCGCCTGTGGAGAAGAATCTGGCCGACAAGGGTGCGGCCGCGATCACTGCCAGCCGGCACGGCATCCAGACCGGCTACGAGGCCGCCGCCGGTCTCAAGCTCGGCAAGAAGCTCGCCCCGCCGACCCCCAGCACGGCCAAGCGCTGGCTGCTGTCGGGCAATGAGGCGACCGGACTCGGCGCCATCCGCGGCGGCGTGCGCTTTGCCGCCGCCTACCCGATCACGCCGGCGACCGAAGTACTGGAATGGCTGGCGCCCGCGCTCACCAAGGTCGGCGGTGCCCTGCTGCAGGCCGAGGACGAGCTCGCCGCCATCAACATGATCATCGGCGCCAGCTTCGGCGGCATGCCCTCGCTGACCGCGACCTCCGGCCCCGGCCTGTCGCTGATGATCGAGGCGCTCGGCCTCGCCACCTCGGCGGAAATCCCCATCGTCGTGGTCGATGTCATGCGCGGCGGGCCCTCGACCGGCATCCCGACCAAATCCGAACAGGGCGACCTCAACGTCGCGATCTACGGCCTGCACGGCGACGCGCCGCATCTGGTGCTGGCGCCGCAAACGGTCACCGACTGCCTGTTCACCACGCAATGGGCGACCTATCTGGCCGAGGCCATGCAGTGCCCGGCAATCGTCTTGTCCGACCAGTTCATTGGCCAGGCGCGCGCCGCGGTCGAGCGGCCGGCCGATGTTTCCTTCATCGGCCAGCGTTCGGTCGCCACCGACATCAGCGGCACCTACAAGCGCTACGCGCTGACGGCGAACGGCGTGTCGCCGATGGCGCTGCCGGGAACGCCCGGCGGCCAGTACACCGCCGACGGCTTGACCCACACCGAGCGCGGCACCCCGACCAGCGGCGCCGAGGTGCACGCTGCCCAGCTCGACAAGCGGCGCGACAAAATCGAAGACTTCAATTACGGGGACCATTGGGCCACGGTCGAAGGCGACGGGGAAACCGCCGTACTCACTTGGGGCTCGCTCACCGGCGCCGCGCGCGAGGCAATCGGCGGCGACAAGAGTATGCGGCTGGTGGCGCCGCGGCTGCTCGCGCCGGTGCAGCCGGCGCGGCTCGCCCACGCGCTCGACGGCGTCAAGCGCATCCTGGTGGTCGAGCAAACTCACGGCGGCCAGTTCCACAAATACCTGCGCGCCCATTACGACCTGCCGGCGCCGGTCGAGACCTTCAACCGCCCCGGACCGCTGCCGATCACGGCTGGCGAAATCGGTCGTGCGCTCAAAGAGTGGAGATGAGCA
>JAKAMD010000272.1 GCA_021823875.1 Pseudomonadota bacterium
GCAGGCGGTCGCGGATTGGCGCCATTTCGTGGTCGAACACGGCCATGTCGAGATTGCCGTCAACATTCCGCTTCAGTTCTTTCAACGCGCCGATGCCATCCGAACACTGAAGCGCCAGATGCCGGACCATCCGGCCTTCCAGGGACTCATCGTCGAAATCAACAGCAGTGACGTCGTCGAAAATCCGGGATTGGCAAAACAGGCGGCGCGGCAGCTCCAGCTCCACAACATCGCGGTTGCCGTCGACGATGTCGGAACCGAGTGGCCGGCATTCATGACGTTCGACGATTTTCCATTCGTCGAAATCAAAGTCGATCGCGGACTGGTCGACGGTTGCGCCGACGACCGGCTGAAGCAATCGACCTGCCGCCGCATCATCGAGCTTGCCGATGGCTTCGGCGCGCGCGTGGTGGCGGAGGGTGTCGAAACGCGCGGCGATTTTCTCGCAGCGCGCGAGTTGGGATTCGACCAGATTCAGGGCTTCTTCTTCGCCAAGCCGATGGAGCGGCAGAAGTTCGTCCGCCGTTTTCTGCGGCGTCCGGTCGAGATGCCGAAATAAAGCGAGGTCGCTCAGATGCCCAAAAGCTTGGCCGCGTTGTTGTAGGCGATGTCGGCGCGCAGACCTTCGTCCATCGTGGCCGAGTCCATGAATTCACCGGCACCCGCTGAATCGAACGGATAGTCGGCCGAGAACATGACGTGGTCGCGGCCCAAGGCACCGACCGAGCACATCACCGGCGGCAGGTCGTACATGCCGGACATCGTCACCCAGATATTGTCCTTCAGGTATTGCGACGGCGGCTTCGGCAGTTCCCAGCCATAGGGCGCCGAGCGGCTGTCGAAACGCCAGAGCTGGTAGGGCAGCGTCTCGCCGAGATGGCCAAGGATGAGTTTCGCGTTCGGATAGCGATGGAACACGCCGCTGCAAATGACGCGCAGCGCATGCGAGCCGGTCTCCACGCCCCAGCCCCACATCGGGCGCGCCAGCACATTGTAACCGGCGATCGCCGGCAACGGCGCCACCGGATCGGCCGGGTGCAGGTAGATCGGCGCGTCGAGCGCGGCCGCCCGCTCCCAGAACACATCGTAGGAGCGGTCGTCGAGATATTTGCCGTGAGTATGGCCGTTGATCATGGCGCCGCAGAACTTGAGCTCGCGTACGCAGCGCTCAAGCTCGTCGGCGGCTCCCTTGGGATCCTGCATCGCCAGATGAGCCAGGCCGGAATAGCGGTCCGGCCGCTTCTGAATCTGCCCGGCTAGAAAATCGTTCGATCCGCGCGCCCGGTTGAGCGCCGTCGCGGTATCGCGTTCAGCCTGGACGCCGGGTCCCGCAATCGCAAGAACCGCGCGGGCGATGCCGGCTTTATCCATCGTATCCAGCCGGCGGTCGCCGAAATCGGTGAGGCAGGCAAAGAGGCCGTCGGCCTTGGGACGGGCGACGTCGACCATGGTCGGCCACCAGTAATCCACCAGACCGGGGTCCAGGAAATGCTCTTCCAGCGCGATTTTCTTCACCATGGCGTTTCCTCTGACGGACGGCGGGAGGCCGCCCAATTTTTTGCTTTTCAGTGTATCGTACTTTGGGCTATTGTGTCCCACATTGCAAGGCGGCGAAGACCGCTGGGCGTATCGAGGGTGGAAGCGTCAGCGTCATGAATCGTCTTGTCCCGAACGACAAAAGCCAAGTCCAAGTGATTGCCCGCGCCGCGACCATCTTGCGGGCACTCGAAGACGAAAATGCAGGGCTCAGCCTCGGCCAGATCGCACAGCGCGTGAACCTTGCGCGTTCGACCGTGCAGCGCATCGTCGCCGCGCTCGAATGCGAGAAGCTGGTCATCGCGGCGACGCCCAACGGCCGCGTGCGGCTGGGACCGGCGATCCTGAGATTGGCGGCTTCGGTGCACAGCGATTTCACCGCGGCGGCGCGCCCGTTCCTCGAGCGGCTATCGAACGAACTGCACGAGACGGTCGATCTCTCGACCGTGAAGAAGGATCATCTGGTGTTCATCGACCAGGTGATCGGATCCCAGCGTCTGCGCACGGTATCGGCGGTCGGCGAAACCTTCCCGCTGCATTGTACCGCCAATGGCAAGGCCTATCTCGCCCAACTCACCGATGTCGGCATCGAGAAGCTGATCGGCCGCAGCTATGAAGCGCGCACGCCGAAGACGCTGACCAGGCTCGACGTCCTGCTCGACGATTTGAAGACGGCGCGCCGCCTTGGCGTCGCCTTCGACCGCGAAGAACATACGCTTGGCATTTGCGCCGTCGGCGTCGCGTTGCGCGATCCGCTCGGCAATGCGGTGGCGATCTCGGTGCCGGTGCCGAGCCAACGCTTCGAACACCAGCAGACATTGATCGCCGAGCGACTGCTGGCGACCAAGCGCGCCATGGAAGCGCATATGAATTCTGCCGTCGTCTGAGCCCGACTCAAGACGCGTGGATAAAAACGAAGTTCTGCCAATACGTGCAAAAAAGGCGCGAAACCAAGGAGGACGATGGCCGTGACCCAAAAAATCCGCGGGGTAACTTTCGAGGAAAACCTCAAAAACAGCATGGGACTGGAGTTTTTCAATCTCTCCCATCGCTTCGGTTATCAGTCCCCGAACTGGCCCTATTTCGAGGACGTCAAGATCGAGCGCATCCACTACATGGCGAAGTCCGGCGTGCTGTCGCAGCGTATCACCACTTCGATGCACAATACCACACACATCGACGCGCCGGCGCACGTGATCCAGGGCACGCCCTTCATCGACGAAGTGCCGCTGCCGCACTTCTTCGGCTCCGGCATCGTGGTGTCGATTCCGAAGAAGAAGTGGGAGCAGATCACCTATGACGACCTGGAAAAGGCCGCCGGCAAGATCGTGCGCCCGCACGACGTGGTGATCGTCAACACCGGCTGGCACGAGTTCTACGAGGACAGTGAGGATTACTTCTGCCGCGCGCCCGGCTTCGTGCCGTCGGCCGGCAAATGGTTCGTCGAGAAGAAGGTGAAGGTGGTCGGTCACGACACCCAGGCCAACGACCATCCGCTCGCCACCGCCATCGGTCCGCAGCGCAACGGTCCGCTGCATCCGCATCTTGCCGCCGAATACAAGGAATGGTCGGGCGGCCGCGACTGGAAGGACGACTTTCCGGAATGGGAGCCGGTGCACCGCATCCTGTTCAGCAATGGCATCCTCGGCATCGAGAACGTCGGCGGCGACATCGACAAGGTCACCGGCAAGCGCTGCACCTTCGCCTTCTTCCCGTGGAACTGGGATCGCGGCGACGGCTGCATCATCCGCCTGGTCGCCATCACCGATCCGTCCGGCAAATACCGCATCGAACCCGGGGAGAAGTTCTAATGCACGTCAAACGTTTTTCCGACGTCAAGGCCTATGACGCGCCCAACCATCGCGCCTGCTCGTCGCTGCGCCTGTTCGGCGCCGAGGCCGGCGGCACCAAGGGACTGATCGCCGGCGTGTCGCATTTCCTGCCCGGCGGCGGCGCCGGTCCGGACGCCTCGCCGCCGGAGAAGGTCTATTTCGTGCTCGAAGGCGAATTGACGGTGATCGTGAACGGCAAGGAGACCGTGTTGAAGAAGCACGACTCCTGCGTGATCGAGCCGAACGAACATCGCGAGATCATCAACCGCGGCAACGAGGTTTGCACCATCCTCGTCGCGGTGGCGATGCCGCCGAAGTGACGCTACCTCCCCTCTTCCCGCTTGCGGGGAGAGGGTGGCTTTCGAGCGAAGCGAGAAAGCCGGGTGAAGGGCGCGTGTGCCGCGATTACTGCGCAAACCCCTCACCCGACCTCGCTCCGCCCGGTCGACCTCTCCCCGCGAGTGGGGAGAGGTGAAAAGAAAATTGGGAGGACATAATGTCCGAGGAATTTCTGAAAAATCCGCTCTCTTTGTTCGACATCAAGGGCAAGACCGCGATCGTGACCGGCGCCTCGGGCGCTTTCGGCGCGCTGGCGGCCAAGACGCTCGCCGGCGCCGGCGCCAATGTGGTGCTGGCCGCGAGCAAGGAAGACGATTGGAAGAAAGTCGCGGCCGAATGCGAGAAGCTCGGCGCCAAGGCCGCCGGCATTGCGCTACGCCCGTCGTCGGAAGCCAATTGCGACAAGATTGTGCAGACCGCGGTCGCCACGTTCGGCGGTGTCGACATTCTGGTGGTCGCCGGCGGCCTCAACAAGGTTTCCAAAATCGTCGATCAGAAGGTCGAGGACTTCCTCGAGGTGATGGACGCCAACGTCAACCAGTCCTGGCTGATGGCGCGCGCCGCCGGCAAGCGGATGCTCAGCCAAGGCCGCGGCGGCAAGGTAATCCTGACCAGTTCGGCGCGCGGGCTGCTCGGTCATCCGGCCGGCTACTCGGCCTATTGCGCCTCGAAGTCGGCGGTCGACGGCATCACCAAGGCGCTCGGTTGCGAATGGGGCGAAACCGGCATCACCGTCAACGCACTGGGGCCGACCGTGTTCCGTTCGCCGCTCACCGCGTGGATGTACGAGGACACCGAGCGGGCGCAGACCGTGCGCAAAGGCTTCCTCGCCAGGGTCCCCAAAGGCCGCCTGGGCGAGCCGGAAGACCTTGCCGGGCCGCTGCTGTTCCTGGCTTCGAAGGCATCGGATTTCTATACCGGTCACATCCTCTACGCCGACGGCGGCTATACGGCGGGTTAAACAATTTGCGCTCGCGCCAACATCAAACCGGTCATTCCGGGGCGCGAGTGTAGCGAGCGAACCCGGAATCCATAACCAAGCTCGTTACGGCGTATGGATTCCGGGGCCGGCCCTTACGGGCCGTCCCGGAATGACGGAGTATGGGTTATGGCAACGAGTAAACCCAAAATCGCCGTGATCGGCGCCGGCCTGATGGGCCACGGCATCGCGCAGGTTTTCGCGCTCGCTGGTCACCACGTGACAATCTACGACTCCTTCAAGGCTTCCCTCGACAGCGCCAAGGCGCGCATCGTCACCAATCTGAAGGACCTCGGCGACGACCAGAGCGCGGTCGACCGCGTGACGCCGATCGCCGATCTCGGTGCGGCCGTGCGCGACGCGGACTACGTGGTCGAGGCGGTGCTGGAAGA
>JAKAMD010000010.1 GCA_021823875.1 Pseudomonadota bacterium
GCCCGGGATTGAGGCGGGGATCGTCGAGCATGAGGAAGGCGGCGGGGTGCGCGAAATCACCAAGCCGATGGCCATGGGCGAGCTCGCGCTGCGCCCCGGCTGGCCGTCGATGATGCGCGCCTATCTGCACGAAGAGGCGCGTTACAAGAAGTGCTTTGTCGGCGGCTGGTATCTGACCGGCGACCTCGCGATGCGCGACAACGAGGGCTATTACTGGTTCGTCGGCCGTGCCGACGACGTGATCAAGAGCGCCGGCCACCGCATCGGCCCCTTCGAGGTGGAAAGCGCGCTGATGGAGCATCCCGCCGTCGTCGAGGCGGGTGTCATTGGCATTCCCGACCCCGCGGCCGGCGAGGTGGTCAAGGCTTACGTCGCGCTCAAGCCGGGATACGAAGCGAGCGAGGCATTGCGCAAAGAATTGCTCGGCCACGCCCGCAAACGGCTCGGGCCGGCAGTGGCGCCGAAGGACATCGCCTTCCGGCAGAACCTGCCGAAGACGCGCAGCGGCAAGATCATGCGCCGCCTGCTCAAGGCGCGCGAGCTTGGCTTGCCCGAAGGCGACATCTCGACGCTGGAAAGCGAGGAGCGATGACGGTACCTGCCGACAAGCCGCATCTGTCGCGCGAGCACATGCTCGCTCTCTTGAAGCAGATGATCCGCATCCGCCGCTTCGAGGAGAAATGCGCCGAGCTGTACACGCGGGAGAAGATCCGCGGCTTCCTGCATCTCTACGACGGCGAAGAGGCGGTGGCGGTCGGCGTCATCCCGGTGCTCGATCAGCGCGACCACATTGTCGCGACCTATCGCGAGCACGGCCATGCGCTGGTGCGCGGCGTGCCGATGACCGCCGTGATGGCCGAGATGTACGGCAAGCAGGAAGGCTGCAGCCGCGGCCGCGGCGGCTCCATGCACCTGTTCGACGCCGCCACCAATTTCCATGGCGGCAACGCCATCGTCGGCGGCGGCCTGCCGCTGGCAGTCGGGCTGGCGTTGGCCGAGCACATGCGAGGCGGCGACGCCGTCACCGCGTGTTTCTTCGGGGAAGGCGCGGTGGCCGAGGGCGAATTCCACGAGAGCATGAATCTCGCGGCACTGTGGCAACTGCCGGTGCTGTTCGTGTGCGAGAACAATCTCTACGCCATGGGCACCGCATTGGCGCTGTCGGAATCCGAAACGGATATCGAGCGCAAGGCGGCTTGCTACCGGATCGCTTCCGAAGCCGTCGATGGCATGGACGTGGTCGCCATCGAGGCGGCCGCCCGCCGGGCCGTCCATGCGGTGCGCGAGAGCCGCAAGCCCTATTTCCTGGAATGCCGCACCTACCGCCTGCGGGCGCATTCGATGTTCGATGCCCAGCTCTATCGCGACAAAGCAGAGGTCGAGGCGTGGCGGCACAAGGAGCCGATCATTCGCTTCCAGACATGGCTGGAATCCAACCACATCATTCATGCGGACGACGTATCCCGCATCCAGGCGGAAGTCGACGCCGAAATAACCGAGGCGGTCGCTTTCGCTGAAGCGGGCACCTGGGAGCCGGTCGGTGAGCTCACCCGCTTCACCTATGCGGAAAGCGCTCCGCCTCCCGCGCGGTGAAGTGCCATGAAGCAAGAGACGGTCAAAGCCCAAATGATTGAGACGACCTATCGCGAAGCTGCGAAAGAAGCCATTCGCGATGCGATCAAACGTGACGAGCGCGTATTCCTGATGGGTGAGGATGTCGGCCGCTACGGCGGCTGCTATGCGGTGAGCAAGGGACTGCTCGCCGAATTCGGCCCGGAGAAGATTCGCGATACGCCGCTGTCGGAGTCCGGCTTCACCGGTGCCGGCATCGGCGCGGCCATGGCCGGCATGCGGCCGATCGTCGAAGTGATGACGGTGAATTTCAGCCTGCTGGCGCTCGACCAAATTCTGAACACGGCGGCGACGGTGCGCCACATGTCTGGCAACCAGTTCGGCGTACCGGTGGTGATCCGCATGGCGACCGGCGCCGGCCGCCAACTCGCCGCCCAGCATTCGCACAGCCTGGAAGGCTGGTACGCGCATATTCCCGGCATCAAGGTGCTGGCGCCGGCAACACTGGAAGACGCCCGCGGCATGCTGTGGACCGCGCTCGAGGATCCCGACCCGGTGCTGATCTTCGAAAATGTCATGCTCTACAACATGAGCGGCACGCTCGCCGCCGATGCAGGGCCGGTCGATATCGACAAGGCGGCGGTGCGCCGGCCGGGCCACGACATTTCCCTCATTACCTATGGCGGCTCGCTGTGGAAGACGCTGGAGGCGGCGACCTCGCTGGCGGCCGAGGGGATCGACGCCGAGGTGATCGACCTGCGCAGCTTAAGGCCGCTCGATGACGCCACCATCATGGCCTCGGTCGCCAAGACGCGGCGCGCGGTCATCGTCGACGAAGGCTGGCGCAGCGGCAGCCTGGCGGCGGAAATCGGCATGCGCATCGTCGAGCAGGCGTTCTGGGAACTCGATGCGCCGATCGGCCGGGTGTGCAGCGAGGAGGTGCCGATCCCCTATCCGCGCCATCTGGAAAATGCGTCGATCCCGCAAGCACCGAAAATCGTGGCGGCCGCCAAGGCGGTCCTCGGCCGCGCGTGAGGTGAGCCGTGGCCGAATTCCGCATGCCCTCGCTCGGTGCCGACATGGAGGCCGGCACGCTGGTGGAATGGCTGGTGAAGCCCGGCGATCACGTCAAGCGCGGCGACATCGTCGCGGTGGTCGAGACACAGAAAGGCGCCATCGAGATCGAAACCTTCGAGACGGGCCGGATCGAAAAATTCCTGGTCGATCTCAACAGCAAGGTGCCGGTGGGGACTCCGCTAGCCGAGATTTGGGCTGAGGGCGAAGCCGAACCGGTCGTGGCGGCTGCAGCCCCGCCGGTCACGCCGGCCGCGCGCCCGCTTGCTGCGCCAGCGCCTCTCATTACACCTTCACCACCGGTCGTTCCGAGCGCTGTTGGCATGCGCGCCTCGCCGGCGGCGCGCCGGCTTGCCAAGGAGCGCCACATCGATCTGTCCACGGTCACCGGCAGCGGTCCGGCCGGTGCGATCATCTATGCCGACGTCGAGCGCCTCGGCGCGGCCGGTGCAGCCCCGGAACGAAAACGCGCGCCAGGGCTCGATCTCAATGCCATGCGCGTCGCCATCGCGGCCGCGATGGCGCGCTCGAAGCGGGAAATCCCACATTATTATTTGGAGCATCAAGTCGATGTGACGGCCTGCGAGCAATGGCTGACCGCGCACAATACGACTTTGCCGCCGGACAACCGCTTGCTGTTCGGTGCGCTCACCATCAAGGCGGTCGCCTTGGCGACGCGCCGCTTTCCCGCTTTCAACGGATTCTACCGCGACAATAAGTTCGAACCGGCGCAGGCGGTCCATATCGGCGTCGCCATATCCATTCGCGGCGGCGGGCTGGCAGCGCCGGCGCTGCACGATGCCGATCGAATTTCACTCGATGAACTGATGGCCAGCATGCGCGATTTGGTACAGCGCACGCGTGCTGGCCGTATTCGTGGTTCGGAGATGTCAGACCCGACGATTACGGTTTCCAGCCTCGGCGAGCGCGGGGTCGAGGCGTTGTACGGCGTCATCTATCCGCCGCAGGTAGCGATTGTCGGATTCGGCAAGGTGGTGGAACGGCCCTGGGTCATTGACGGCGCCATCGGGCCGCGCTCGGTGGTCACCATGACGCTCGCCGCCGATCATCGGGTGAGCGATGGGCATGCGGGCGCCTTGTTCCTGGCCGAGATCGGCAAGCTGTTGCAGGAGCCGGACAAGCTATGAACGACATCGATATTCGCAAGATTGTGAAAGAAGAGCTCAATAACATTGCGCCTGAGGTTGATATGGATCATATCGAACCGACGGCAGATTTGCGCGAGGCCATGGACATCGACTCCATGGACTTCTTGAACTTCATTACCGCGGTGACCCATCGGCTCAGCATAGATATTCCCGAGGTCGACTATCCCAAGCTCGTCACGCTCAACGGAGCGGTCGCTTATATCGGGGCAAAACTGCGATCGAGCGGGCGTTAATCTTGTCGCATGAGGCGACGGCAAGGTCCGGCAGGAAACAAAGGTGGCGATAGCGGCGCCAAATCGGCCTCAAAGGAGGCCTGCCGGCACGACACGCAGCCGGCGCTCAAGCCGTCCAACGCCCTGCCTTCATATCAACCAAGCCGCGCTTGCAGCTTCTGAAGCGCTTCCAGCACCGATTTATTTTGCTTGATGTTACGCTTGATCCGAAGCCACGACGACATCGCCAAGGCATAGGCGCGTCCCTTGAGGGTCACCCCGACAAGCGTGTCGAACAACGGCTCCGACTGATCGCACCACGACGATTTATAACGCGCCTCGCCAATCCCGAGATCGAAGCTGTTGTAACCCCGATCGCACATCGCCTGCATCATCGTCATCAGCAGCAAGTCACCGGGGCTCGTGCGGGCAATATCCGGATCTTGGTCGAATGAGTTGATCATCGCGTGGAAACGGCCGCGGTGGGGCGCACCCGCATAAACCGCAACGATGCGGTCGCCGGCGGCGAGCGCATGCAATTCAATGGCGGGGTTTCCGGTCGCGAGACCATCGAGACAGCCGCGCAAGAAGAATTGCCGCGTCGACGGCTCTTCGAATTCGCTGGAAATATTTTTCTGCCTGAAGCGTTCCAGCTTCTGTTCAAAGAATGCATTCAGGATGCGCGCGACCTCGTCGGGATTGCGCGCCACGACATGCGTGACCGGCCCCGCTTCGGAAAGTTTCTTCCACTTCTTGCGAAGCTTCTTGCGGGCGTCTCCCGACAGCCGCTGCTTGATGAAATCTTCAGTGCCTGGATAGAGCGTCGCGCTGTGGCACTCGCTCGGGCTGCGCTGATGGCGCAACAAAGCGAAAGGATTTGCAACGCCTTCCCAGCTCATCGGCTGATTGATCAGCACGAAGGCGTCCGGCCTTTGACGAGTTTTCCTGGCGATCCTGTGCAACAACGACACGATATCGGCCTTGTCCAAGCGCGTTTGCGGGCGGATCAAAGCGAGATTCGAATTCGAATCCCCGCCGCCGAGGAAGGTGACCGCCCGTATGCCCCGGCGCTCGGAAACGCCGAAGGGAAACAGCGCCATTGGCTCGTCGTTGGCTCCGTAGGCCACCGCGATCAACGGCGCGACACCGAGGCGCCGGCCGACGATATCGATCCAGGGCAGCAGCCATTTTTGGGTCTGATAAACGGAGGCCGGCGCGATCGTTTCAAGCTCGCTCCAGGCCACCGCGGCATCCGCCGGGTTCTCGAACACCTCAATGCGTCCGAGTTGACTCGCCCCTTGCCGCCGCTCAATGCCCGCTGTCGCGCCGCATCGGCCGTCGGCCGGTAAAATCGAGGCCGTGTTGGTCATGCGGAACCGTCCGGCCGCGCCGCCAGGGACGGTACGCGCTCCAGCCAATCCTCCCGCCAAAACCAGTAATTGTTGCGCGGACAGCTCTTGGCACACAGGCCTTGGCATGTGAGCCGTTTCAACGCCACCGTATTGGTGAGCGGGATCATCTTTCCGGTTTCCTCATGGATCATCCTGCTGACAGGAGCATCCATCTGGAAATACTTGCCGGTATATTCCGTCATCTCCGGTTCAAACAGGAGACCACGGTTGCGACTGGCCGGATCGAGAGTCTTTTCTATTTCTTCACGCGACTTGACCCGCACCCATTCGCCAGGCTGCAGATTCAAGTCGCTCTTGGTCGATTTCGATTTTTCTCCGGTGAGCCGGCCCACCTCTTTGAAGCCAAGCGCTTTGCGCGCCATGTTAAAGAGCGCCAGGGCGACAATCTGGACAAAGCGATTGACCGAAAGCTCGCCGTCTCGAACCTGGGAAATAAACGGCAACATATTCCAGCTCGGCAGATCGGCGGTCGCCGTCGCCAGTTCGGTCGATTGGCACAGATATCGATCGCCAACGCGGGTTGGCAGGTCTTTCAAGGCATTCGTCGATTTCGATGATGGCGGAATGATCGAAGGTGCGTCGGTGGCCTCAACGGGCTTGAGCCACGCCTCCTTCCAGAACATCAGGCATCGCCGCTCGCATCCGTCATGCGCGGCGCCGTCGCAACGAACATCCTCAAGGAAAACCGTATCCTGCAGGCGCCGCAGACCGTGACCCTCCACACAGGTGATGTCGGCGCGACGGTCGACACGAAAGCGTTGGCCGCAAAGCTTGGCCATTTCCGGCATGAATGGAAGGCCATCCAGCTTGCCGTCGGCGTCAAGCGTCGCGGCGATCTCGGGCGCACTTCGAACCTCGACCAGCTGACCGCGCACCAGGCGCGTGCGGGCGTCTTGAGGGGTAGCAACCGGCTGCGCGCGGGTCGGCATGGCCGTATTGGGGCCCTCGCGAAGATAGACGCCGGACCGCCCGCCAAGGGTCGTCGGGATGTTCGACATTGATCTTACTCCAGCGCTGCAAACCCATAATTTTCTTGATCATCTTGAGAATGATCGCCTGGGATTCAACGCGATATTCTGTACAATCCGGTTTATTCGGAAACATATATAACTATTTAGCTTAACGAAGCGTCGCGTTAACGATGATGCGCGCCATTAATGCACGCGAGACGCAAGTCCGTGATGGTAAATGCGCGAGCGACGGTAGCCGAGTGAGGCAGACGAATATACCAAGCCCACTCGATGCAGCGCACCAACCAGACCGGGCAAGGCCTTCGCCATTCTCAATCAAACGAGACGACGACAAGCCGCCGAACAACCTCACGCCCGCAAATTGATACACGCATCGAGCAGCATTTTCGCGGTCTGGCTCCAGGTGAAACGGCGCGCCCGCTCGAGGCCGGCGCGCTTGAGACGCTCGCGCAACGCAGGATCGGTGTTCACATCTTGCATCAGCCGGCTGAGTGCGGCGACGTCGTCGATGCCGCATTGCAGAGCGGCATCGCCCGCGACTTCGGTCAAAGCTGGCTGATCGCTGATGATGACCGGGCAGCCGCAATTCATGGCCTCCAGCGGCGGCAGGCCAAAACCTTCATAACGCGAGGGATAGACCAGCGCGAGCGCATGCTCATAGAGCGTGCGCAATTCGGCGTCGGACACATAGCCGATCGTGCGGACATTGGCCGAATCGATGGCGGCAAAATGGCCATGCACCGAATCGTTGCGCTGGCCGGTCAGGATCAGCTGCGTATCGCCCAGATTGGCGCGTTGGAAGGCTTGCAGCAGAACATTGATATTCTTGTTGATGCTGACGACGCCGACGCCGAGCAGATAGTTCTTGCCGCGCAATCCCAGCCGGTCCAGCACCGCCGTATCGGCGGGCGTTGCGTTGATGTGATCGCCGCCTTCATAGCAGATCGGAATCTTGTCGATATCTACGCCGTACCATTTGCCGATCTCCTGGCGGGAGAATTCGGAAACGGTGACCGTCAGATCCGCGCGCCGGCACAAGCGCGGCATGAGAAACCCATAGGCGGCGCGGAACGACGCGGAAAAATTATCAGGCACCGCACGCACGGTCGCGTCATGTACAACGACGACCTGACGCCGCGTGACCAGCGGGCCCAGCATGCAGAGATTGAGCAAAGTCTGCCCCCTGGCGTGCAACGGAAATTCCAGCTGTTCCCACGCATAGCCGGAGAGAAATCCGACGCGGCGCAGCGGGATATTCCTGGTCGGAAAGTCGCGCGCCTGCGGCGGCGCCATGATCGTGATGCGCCTCTGCAACGCGCGATAGGCGTCGGTTCCGACGTGGGCGTCGATCGCCTTCACGGTTTCGATGGCGAATCGCTGAACCCCGTTGGTTTTTTGCGTCAGAAACCGACCGTTGATCGCGATGCTCGGTACCGTGTTCCGATTGAGATTGTCAGCGTCCATGTCGCCCATCATTGGCATTCGGGAGCGAACGATGCTGCCGCCGATACTTTTATGATCTGGTGTCGATTGGCGGATTTTGGCGGCTTTTGAGTGAAAAGGTATAATTTTGGTTCACACGCCGCCAAATTCACCGCCGGTCAACCGGCTTGGCTCGTCCTAGCCGCGCTCGCGCGCCGGGCGCACCGGGCTCAATCCGGCCGGCAGGTGGATCGCCATGCTGGTGGCCAGCAGAACCAACAGGCCAGTGATTATGTAAACGTGGTGCAGGCCGTGCGCGAGCGCCTGCATCACCGGCGCCAGCACCTCCGGCGGCAGGGTGTGATGCAGATGCGGATCGATCGCGCGCGCGACCACATCGGCGCTGGCGACTGACCTGGGCACGCTGGCGTTGAGCAGGCCGCCGAACACCGCGGCCCCCAGCGCCTGACCGATGATGCGCGAGAACACCGTGGTCGAGGTGGCGATGCCGCGCTGGCCCCAGTCGACTGCGGACTGGATCGCCACCTGGAAGGTATTGTTGGTGAAGCCCATGCCGATGCCGATCAGCGCCGCGCCGGCCGCCGCCCGGACCGCGCTGCTGGTCGGTTCGAGCGTGATCATCATCAGGCTGCCGGCCACGAACGGCACGGCGCCGGCGATGACGGCCGCGCGATAGGAGGCATAAAGCATCAGCCGGCCGCCCAGCATGCTGCCGATCGGCCAAGCGACCGACGGCGCGCCCAGCGCAAAGCCGGCGATCATCGCGCTTCGCCCCATCACGCCTTGCACGTAGAGCGATAGGAATGCCGTGCTGCCCATCAGGATCGCGCCGAGCGCGAGGAAGGTGACATTGCCGCCGGCAATGATGGAATTGCGCCACAGCGCGAGCGGCAACATCGGTTCCGGCGCGCGCCGCTCGTGCAGCAGGAACACGATTAGCAGAATCACGGCCGCCACGACCAGCGCGATGCAGACACCGAGTTGCAGCTTGGCGGCATCGATCAGCGCAAACATCAGCGTGCTGGTCGCCAGCATCATCAGCACGGAGCCGAGATAGTCGATGCGGTGCTGGCGGTGATGGAGATCCTCGCGCAGCGTCAGCATCAGCAGCACGGCCGCAATGCCGCCGATCGGCACGTTCACCCAGAACACCATCGGCCAGATGGTGTGATCAATGAGAAAGGCGCCGATGAGCGGCCCGATGATGGCGCCGAAGGCCCAGATGCTGGACAGCCAGCCCTGGATGCGGGCGCGTTCCGCCGCAGTGAACAGATCGCCGATGATGGTCTGCGCGATCGGCACCAAGCCGCCGGCACCGATACCCTGCAAGGCACGGAAGGCGATCAGCGACGGCATGTTCCAGGCAAAACCGCAGAGCACCGAGCCGACCAGGAAGAGCCCGATCGCAGTCAGCAGCACGCGCTTGCGGCCGAACAGGTCGGCGAGCCGGCCATAGATCGGAATGGTCACCGCCTGGGACAGCAGATAGGCGGTAAAGGCCCAGCTCAAGTAATCGAAGCCGCCGAGCTTGCCGACGATGGTCGGCATGACCGTCGCGATGATGGTGCCCTCGACCGCCGCGATCAAAATGGTCGCCATGGTGGCGCCCAAGACCCAGGGGCGGCTCGATCCGCGCGCCGGGTCTGGCGTCGCCTCGGGAAACGGCGACAGTGAGGTGTCGGTCATGGAGTGATGGCGCGTGGCAGTCGAGCGGGCGGTCCGCCTTGGGGTCGCGAGGGGCATGCATCATGCGCCGCGCGCGCCTGGCGTCAAGCGCGCCGGACAGGCGAACGTGCCCCGCATGAAAAAGCCGGTCAATGGCGCGGGAGCCAATTCAAATGAGACGAATCCGACCGCGTGTCAGCGCGGCTTGAGGAAGGCGAAATCGCAACCTTCGTCGGCGCCGAGCACTTCCTGCGCATAGAGCCGCGCGTAGCCGCGCAGCGGGGGCTCCGCCTGGACCGGCACCTGCGCCGCCCGGCGCTTGAGTTCCGCGTCGTCGACCAGGAGCACGATGCGGCGCTCCTTGACCGACAGCTTGATGCGGTCGCCGTTGCGCACCAGGCCGAGCGGACCGCCGGAGGCGGCATCGGGCGTCACATGCAGAACGATAGTGCCGAAAGCGGTGCCGCTCATGCGCGCATCGGAGATGCGCACCATGTCCTTCACGCCCTTGACCGCGAGCTTCTTCGGGATCGGCAGATAGCCGGCCTCCGGCATCGCCGCGGCCGAATGCGGGCCGGCGTGCTGCAAGACGAGGATGTCGTTGGCTTCGACATCGAGCTTGGGATCGTCGATGCGGGCGGCCAGATCCTCCAGCGAGGAGAACACCACCGCCCTGCCCTCGTGCTCGAACAACCGGCTGTCCGCCGCCGAACGCTTGAGGATGGCGCCCTTCGGCGCCAGATTGCCGAACAGCGCGACCAGGCCGCCCTGCGGTTCCAGCGGCTTTCCGCGTTCGGCGATGATGGTGCGATCGACCCAGGCCTCTTTATCTTGAGCGTTGAGCCGTTCGCCCAGCGTTTCGCCGGTAACGGTCAGACAATCGAGATGCAAGAGGTCTTTCAGCTCGCGCAGCAGCGCACCGATGCCGCCGGCGGCGAAGAAGTCTTCCATGTAGCCGTTACCGACCGGCTTCAGGTTCACCAGCACCGGCGTGGTGTCGGATAATTCGTTGAGCCGTTCGAGCGACACGCCGAGGCCGGCACGGCCAGCAATGGCGGCGAGATGGATCACCGCATTGGTCGAGCCGCCGATGGCGAGCAGCACGCGCAGCGCGTTCTCGATCGATTTCTGATTGACGATCTTGTCCGGCGTGAGCGGCGAGCCGATCAGCTTGACCGCGGCGGCGCCGGTCGCCTCCGCCGCGCGCAGGCGGTCGGCATGCACCGCGGGGATGGCGGCAGTGCCGGGCAGCATCATGCCCAACGCCTCGATCAGGCAGGCCATGGTGGAAGCCGTGCCCATTACCGCGCAGGTACCCGCCGTGGTGGCGAGCTTGCCCTCGACTTCGGAGATCTCCGCAGCGTCAATCGTGCCGGCGCGGTACTGCGCCCAGAAGCGGCGGCAATCGGTGCAGGCGCCGAGCCGCTCGCCACGATGGCGGCCGGTCATCATAGGCCCCGCCACCAGCATGATCGCCGGCCGGCCCGCCGACACCGCCCCCATCAATTGTGCCGGGACGGTCTTGTCGCAGCCGCCCATCAGCACCACGGAGTCCATCGGCTGGGCGCGCACCATCTCCTCGGTATCCATGGACATTAGGTTGCGGAATTTCAGGCTGGTCGGATTGAGGAAGACTTCGCCGAGCGAGACGGTGGGGAATTCGAGCGGCAGGGCGCCGGCCATCAGCACGCCGCGCTTCACCGCCTCCAGCATTTCCGGGAAATGCCGGTGGCAATTGTTGAAGGCGGACGGGGTATAGGCAATGCCGACCACCGGCTTGTCGAGATCGGCGCGCGAATAGCCCATCGACTGCGCGAAGGAGCGCCGCAGATAAAGCGAGAAATCGCGGTCGCCGTAATTGGTGAGGCCGTGGGCAATGCCCTTTGCGTCTTTGCTCATGATCCGATCTTGTGCAACCGGGCGAAGCCGAACGCAAGCCACCCCCCGGGGAAACAGGCCGTGCCCATGCAACCCGGCTGGGCGGGAAAACACCGTCGACCGCAAACCATCGACATTGAGCCGGCGAGGCGTGCGTAACTTGGCGCTCAAGCAACTTTTCCCTAAGCTATGGGAGCAATCCGTCCAATAGGGGCGTTGGATAGATTCGATGAGGTTGCCAGCGACTTCACGCAGGCTCGCGCTGCGGCTGGGCGTTCTCGTCCTGGCGACTCTTGTCTTGCGCCTGCCGATCTACGACCTGTTCCGCTATGGAATCCTGGTCGCTGCCGCTCTCGTCGTGTTTACCGGCACGGCGATCGGAAGCGCTGGCTTGCGGCTTTGGTCGTTTCGTTGCTGACCACGGCAGCGCTGATGACCTGGCCCGCGCCGCGGATCGATGAAGGCTATCAGTTCTATTTTGGAGACCCGCAAGCCGCCACGGATGTGCCGTTGCCTCCCGAGGTCGCCCAGACGCTCGCCCGCCAATTCGCAACCGCATATCCCGGCGTGCAACGCTGCGATGGGGTCACCAAGAGCTGCTGTCGCGGCGAAGCTTTTCCCTCGACCAAGGGCTTCGCCTTCTCCGCTGACGCGATCTTCGAACACCCGGTCTTTTCCCGGCGAGTCACTGATATCGACTTCTCCGATCCCGTGCACTTGCGGCTCGGTGACATCAATAGAATTACTTACAACTGGCCGCAGGATCGATGCCAGGTGAAGCGCTTTGAGCGCGATCACCATTCTCTCAATATATTCGACCGGTTCCGTCTGACGTTCCCGCTCTTTCTGGCCTATCGATTTCCGGCCGCGTTTGCCGGCAGCGACCTGTGCTGGCGCGGCACCATGCTCTGGCCGCGCACGGGCGAGCATTTCGACGTCGTCGACCACACTGGTATGACGTGCCGGCCGCTCAAGCCCGATGACATCGGCCGCACCATCTACGCCGTGTCGATCAAACGCGGCGAACGGCTGGCCATGCACCTGCGCGCCAACGAGAGCGTCGAGTTGCGGCGCGTCCTTGAAGACGCATTGCTGCTCTTTGGTGTGATGGCGATGGTTTTCCTGCTGGTGAAAATCGACGCCCGCCGGCTTCGGCTGCCTGCGGCTTTCATCGGCTTGACGCTGCTCGTGACCATCGTCGTCGACATCAACTTCATCGGCGGACTGCGCCCGCTCGACGACGGTGACGATGGAATCGTCTACGAAGGTTTCGCGCGCCAAATGGCGCATCAGGTTCTGGCCGGCGATATTGTCGCCACGCTCAAGGGCGAAGAGGCGGTGTACTATTTCGCCCCGGGCCTGCGCTATTTCCGCGCCATCGAACGGTTCGCCTTCGGCGACACCTATCTCGGCTATCTGTCGGTCATGCTGGCGCTGCCGTTCCTTGTGTTGGCGCTGTTCCGCCGTTTCGTGCGCGAGCGCTGGGCTTTGATCCTGTCGCTGGCCTTCGTCGCCACCCCGCTCGGCGTCCTGTTCGGATCAAGCCTTCTCAATTACATCGTGTGGGCGGCGCGCGGCTTTCCCAGCCCGCTCGCGTTCTTTTTCCTGTTCAGCGGCTTTCTGCTCATTATTCCCAAACCCGCGGAGGCTGACGAACAGCGCAAGCTGAGCGCTTTCACCGGCGGCATGCTGCTGGCGGCGGCGACGTTCTGCCGGCCCAATCTGGTGATGGCGAGCGGGATGATGGTTCTCGGCGCAGCTCTGATGGCATTCAAGCAGCGCCATTTCGGAAGAATCGCCTCGCTGCTCGGCGGCTTCGCCACGCTGCTCGTCTCCCCCTTGCACAACTACCTGTTTGCCCATTCCATTGTGCCGTTCAGTGACAATGTGAACCAACCTCGTACGCTGCTGATGTCGCCGCTTGATCATCTCAAGGCCGTCGGAGAACTCGCTCACCTGAATTTCAAAGGCCCGCATATTGTCGGCGCTGTTCATCAGCTTGCCGCGTGGCTGTCGGGACCATCCGAATTGCTCGTGATGATCCCGGTTCATGCCGCGGCCGTGGCGACATTGATCCGGATTGGGCTGTTTGGACGACGTTTCGATCCGTGGCTGCGCGTCGTCGCCCTGGCTACGCTGCTGCAACACGGGATCGGCGTGTGCTACAACAATGCCACCCGCTACAACATGGGCACTTGGCTGCTCACGACGCTGGTTGCCGCCGCATGGCTGCAACAGGAAGGCTTGCCTGTGTTCGACCGCCGCTGGCCGGGGCTGCGGCAAGGCTGGCTGCAGGCAATGAAATTGTCTGGACTGGCCTCCTGGATCGAGCGGCTCATGGGCACCCGACCTCCCGTCACGGCCGCATCGCAACCCGAGCGGAACCGATGATCTGCGCGGCACAATTCGAGCCGCAATCGCAGCGCCTGGACGCGTCCCCCACCGCCGTGCGACCCGAGCCTGAGCTCAGCGTCGTCGTGCCGATCTATAATGAGCGCGACCTGGAACTACGTGGTCAGCGCAGCCTTTGCCTGGCGGGCACGCTAGCCGGCCCATGCGAAATCAGGGGAAGGTCCGGGTACGCCCAACCGGGACCGGAAGTCCTCTTATTGATGCCCGCCTGTCATGGCCGTTGGAACCCGGAAAGCTGTTCGGCGGCGGCGAATTTATGCTGCAATTGCATACCGGTATACTGCTGCACGCGGACCTGCCGTGGCATCTGAACCTGACCGCGCGGGCTGTGGATTAGCCTTGTTCCACAAGGGGATCAGGCATCAAACGCGGCACAAGAATTGATCTTCATCAAGGCCTTAAGGACGCTGATGCGTGAAACATGCCTCGACAACCGCCCCGCATTTCTTTTAGAAATTGGGGGCCCTGGGGCACGCGCGGGAAAGACAAAGTCGCATGAATTACAACGGTTTCTTTGCGTCGGCACTCGACCAGCTGAGGGAAGAGCGCCGATACCGGGTTTTTGCTGATCTCGAACGCATCGCCGGTCGCTTTCCGCATGCCCATTGGCACTCTCCGCAAGGCAAGCGCGAGGTCGTGATCTGGTGCTCCAACGATTATCTCGGCATGGCGCAACACCCCAAGGTGATCGGCGCCATGGTGGAGACCGCGACGCGCATGGGCACCGGCGCCGGCGGCACCCGCAACATCGCCGGCACCAATCATCCGCTGGTCGAGCTGGAGCGCGAGCTCGCCGACCTGCACGGCAAGCCGGCCGCGTTGCTGTTCACCTCCGGCTATGTCTCCAACCAGACCGGCATCCCGACCATCGCGCGGCTGTTGCCGAACTGCCTGATCCTGTCGGATGCGCTCAACCACAACTCCATGATCGAGGGCGTGCGCCAGTCCGGCTGCGACAAGCAGATCTGGCGGCATAACGATGTCGGTCATCTGGAAGAGCTGCTCAAGGCCGCCGATCCGGCGCGGCCGAAGGTGATTGCCTTCGAGAGCCTCTATTCGATGGACGGCGACGTCGCCCCGGTGCACGCGATCTGCGATCTCGCCGAGAAATACGGCGCCATGACTTATGTCGACGAAGTGCATGCGGTCGGCATGTACGGCGCGCGCGGCGGCGGCATCTGCGAGCGCGAAGGGGCCATGGACCGCGTCGACGTGATCGAGGGCACGCTGGCCAAGGCGTTCGGCTGCCTCGGCGGCTTCATCACCGGCTCGACCGAGATGGTGGACGCGGTTCGTTCCTACGCGCCCGGTTTCATCTTCACTACCGCACTGCCGCCGGCGATCTGCGCGGCAGCGACCGCCGCCATTAAGCACCTGAAGACGTCGAACTGGGAGCGCGAGCGCCACCAGGACCGCGCCGCGCGCGTGAAAGCGGTGCTCAACGCCGCCGGCCTGCCGGTGATGCCGTCGACCACGCACATCGTGCCGGTGTTCGTCGGCAATGCGGAGAAGGTAAAGGCCGCGAGCGACATGCTGATGGCCGACCACGGCATCTACATCCAGCCGATCAACTATCCGACCGTGCCGCGCAACGAGGAACGGCTGCGCATCACGCCGTCGCCCTACCACGATGACGCCCTCATTGACGCGCTGGCGGAAGCCTTGGTCGATGTGTGGGAGCGCCTCGAACTGCCGCGCGGCAAACAGGCGCTGGCGGCGGAATAAGCCGGCCATCGCTCTTAAAGTATCAAACGAATAGGCAATGCCCGGCCGCGCCGGGCATTTGCTTTTTGGCGCCATCAATCCTGAAACGTCGGCGGCTCCTGCGGGGCCTTGAGCGCATCGGCGGGCGCACACGCCAGCCACCGCGCGATCATCGGCGTAATGATCGACACGAAGATGATGCGCATGACGTGATGGGCGCCGACAAAGACCGGATCGAGATGCAGCGCCAGCGCCAACAGCATCATGGCGTCGACTGAGCCGGGCGCGTAGGCGATCGTCACTTCGGGCACCGGCAACGCCAAGAGGTGAATCGCCGCCACCGCGAACAGCGTGGCAATGCCTACCGCAACCGCGAACGAGCCGAAGGCAGCGGCGAGATAGTCCGCCAAGAGCCGCGGGGCGGTATTGGCGAAGCGCGCGCCGATCACCCCGCCAAGCACTATCATCGCGACGTTGGCCACCCAGATCGGCACCACCGCATGGATCAGCCCGCTGCCGTGCAGCGCCGCCGAGGCAAACATAGCGCCGAACAAGAGCCCGCCGGGAAAACGGATGCGGAAGGCGACGTAGCCCACCACCGTCGAGACTGCCACCAGCAGCGCCAACTCGTCCACCAGCGCGAAGCTCAGCGGCCCATTGCCCGGGCGCATGCCGTGGCCGGCAAAGCCGAGCAGCGACAGCCCGGCCGGCAGGCCGACCGCGATGATCACCACCCGCATGGTCTGCACCACCGCGACCCCGCGCACGTCGGCGTCAAGCTCGGTGGCGACCACCAGCACCTGCGACATGCCGCCGGGCGATGTCCCGAGATAGGCCGACAGCAGGGTCCAGCGGTGCACCAGATAAAGATAAGCGGCACCGAACAGGCTGACGCCCGCCATGGCGACAATCAGGATGGCGATGCTGGCGGGATAACTCGTCATGCCGTGCAACGTCTGCGGCGTCACCACCGCGCCGAGCGATATTCCGATGACGACGAAGATCGCGCGCGTCAGCAGCTGCGGCACCAGCAGCGGCCGGCCGGCGAGCGCGGCCGCGGCAGTCATCAGGATCGCCCCTGACAGATAGCCGGCGGGTAGCCCGAGCAGGCCGAATATCAGACCGCCGAAAGCCGCAAAGGTCAGCGTTTCCGCCATTCGGCGGAGCATGACACGGGCATCGATGGCGGAAGAATCGGGCAAGGATGAGCGGCTTTCGCGGAACAGGCGTGGCAAGCTTACGCCAAAGCCGATCAATGCCGAGCAGGGGCGCGGGCGTCAAATGCGCTCTGCCCTTCCCCATAGACGGCATGCGGAATGCCGCGCCCGCATCGACGAGCAATTGGCCCCCTGGCCAGGCCAAGGGGATTGTGTCGCGAGGCCACCCCCCGATGGACCCCGGCGGCATTCTATGGTGACCTAGCCAGCGGTACACACCTGTGGGGAGGGGTGCGGAACGCAATGCTGCAAGGCTGGGTCGTCATCGCGGTGGCGCTCGGGTACATCGGCTTGCTCTTCCTGGTGGCAAGCTACGGTGACCGCATACGCCATCTTGGCGGCGAAGGCCGGACGCGGCTGCTGATCTACCCGCTGTCGCTCGCGATCTACTGCACGTCTTGGACTTTCTTCGGCTCGGTCGGCTCGGCATCGCGCACCGGCTACGAATTCCTCACCATCTATATCGGGCCGGTGATCATGGTCGGCCTGTTCTCGCCGCTGATCGTGCGGGTAGTCCGGCTCGCCAAGGCGCAAAACATCACCTCGATCGCCGATTTCATCGCCGCGCGCTACGGCAAGGGCCAGGCGGTGGCCGCCACCGTCGCGCTGATCGCCATCATCGGCACGGTTCCCTACATCGCGCTGCAACTCAAGGCGGTGTCGTTCTCGCTCGAAACCATCCTCTCCCAGGTCGCGCCCGGCAAGGACGTCACCCAACCGGTGTTCGGCGACATCGCGCTGTTCGCCGCGCTGGCGATGGCGGTATTCGCGGTGTTGTTCGGCACGCGTCATATCGACGCCACCGAGCATCAGGACGGACTGATGCTGGCGATCGCGGCGGAATCGATCGTCAAGCTCGTCGCCTTCCTCGCGGTCGGCGTCTTCATCACCTTCTACATGTTCGACGGGCCGAGCGCGCTCTTTTCCGCCGCGCGCACGCATCCCACTGCGGCCGCCATTTTCTCGCGCAGCCCGCCCTTCGACACCTTCATCGTCACCACGCTGTTGTCCTTCGTCGCGATCATTCTGCTGCCGCGTCAGTTCCATGTGGCGGTGGTGGAAAACCACAGCGAAGGCGAGATCAAGCGCGCGGCCTGGCTGTTCCCGCTTTATCTGGTGCTGATCAACCTGTTCGTCGTGCCGATCGCGATCGCGGGCCTGGTGACCTTCCGGACGAGCTCGATCGACGGCGACATGTATGTGCTGGCGCTGCCGCTGCATGCCGGCTCCAACCTGTTCACCATCGCCGCCTTCGTCGGCGGCCTGTCGGCGGCAACCGCCATGGTGATCGTGGAATCGGTGGCGCTGTCGATCATGATCTCCAACGACATCGTGATGCCGCTGGTGCTGCAACGGCGCGCGACGCTGATCACCGACCGCGAGGACGTCGGCGCGCTGCTGCTGACCGTGCGCCGGCTCGCCATCTTCGGCATCCTGCTGCTCGCCTACATGTATTACCGATCGGCCGCCGAGGCGCAGCTATTCGCCATCGGCATTCTCGCCTTCGCGGCCATCGCGCAACTGGCGCCGGCCTTCTTCGGCGGGCTGTTGTGGCGGCGCGCCACCGCCGGCGGCGCCATTGCCGGCATGAGCGCCGGCATCCTGGTCTGGGCCTATACGCTGCTGCTGCCGAGCTTCGCCGATATCGGCTTTGTCGGTCAGCACATCCTGACCCACGGCCCGTGGGGCATCGCCATGCTGCGGCCGCAGCACCTGTTCGGGCTCGACATGCAGCCGCTGGTGCACGGGGTGCTATGGAGCCTCAGCCTCAATATCTTCGCTTATGTCGCGGTATCGCTCCGCCGGGAACCGACGCCGATCGAACGCCTGCAGGCCAATCTGTTCGTTCCTTCGGAGCTGGCGCCGATCAAGCCGACATTCCGGCTTTGGCGCTCTTCCGTGACGGTGGAAGAGTTGACGGAAACGGTGGCGCGCTATCTCGGCGAGCCGCGCACGCGCGCGGCCTTCACGAGCTTCGCGGCCACCCATCGCATCAGCCTGGAGCCCAAGGACGAGGCCGATTTCCGCCTGGTGCGCTATGGCGAACATATCCTGGCGTCCGCCATCGGCGGCGCATCCTCCCGGCTGGTGCTGTCGCTACTGTTGCGCAAACGCACGCTCTCCACCAAGGCCGCGCTCAAGCTGCTCGACGACGCCAATGCCGCCATCCAGTACAATCGCGAAATCCTGCAGGCCGCACTCGACCACGTGCGCCAGGGCATCGCGGTATTCGACAAGGACCTGCAGCTGATCTGCTGGAACCGGCAATTCGGCGACATTCTCGATCTGCCGCCCAGCCTGATCCGGTCCGGTATTGGATTGGCCGAGATTCTGCGCTTCAACGCGCGGCGCGGCGCGATCGCCGTCGACCATATCGACGAATATGTCCACCAGCAGATCGCGCGCTATGTCGAAGGCAGCGAGCCCTTCCTCGAGCGTTTTGCCAAGCCGGGGCTGGTGATCGAGGTGCGTGCCAACCGCATGCCGGATGGCGACATCGTCACCACCTTCACCGACATCACCGCCAGCGTGGAGGCCGCCGAGGCGCTCGAACGCGCCAACGAGTCTCTGGAGCGGCGCGTGCACGAGCGCACCGAGGAGTTGACCAAACTCAACGCCGCGCTCGCCCGCGCCAAGGGCGAGGCCGACGCCGCCAATATCTCGAAGACCAAGTTCCTGGCGGCGGCCAGCCACGACATCCTGCAGCCGCTCAACGCCGCGCGGCTCTACGTCACCAGCCTGGTCGAGCGCGGCGGCAATGAAGATAACCGCCTGATCGGCAATATCGATGCCTCGCTCGAGGCGGTGGAGGAAATCTTCGGCGCCCTGCTCGATATTTCACGGCTCGATACCGGCGCCATGCGCCCGGATTTCGCCAGTTTCCGCATCGACGACGTGATGCGGCAGATCGAGCTCGAATTCAGCCCGCTAGCCGCGGCCAAGAACCTCAAGCTCACCTTCGTTCCCTGCTCGCTGGTGGTACGTTCCGACCGCCGCCTGTTGCGCCGGCTGGTGCAGAACCTCGTCTCCAATGCCATCAAATATACGCCCTCGGGCCGTGTGCTGGTCGGCTGCCGGCGGCGCGACGACACCTTGCGCATCGATGTCTACGACACCGGCGTCGGCATTCCGCAAGACAAGCAGCGCGACATCTTTGTCGAGTTCCATCGGCTCGATCAGGGCGCCAAGATCGCGCGCGGGCTGGGCTTGGGCCTGTCGATCGTGGAGCGCCTCGCGCGCGTGCTCGCCTGCCCGGTCGAGGTGACTTCGCGCTTCGGACACGGCTCGCATTTCGCGGTCGCCGTGCCAATCTCGCGCGCGGCGCCGTTGGCGCTGCCACCGCGCGACGAGCCACGCGTCGACGCCAGCCAGCTCGCCGGCATCGCCGCGCTGTGCATCGACAACGAACCGTCGGTGCTCGACGGCATGGAGACGCTGCTGCGCGGTTGGGGCTGCGAGGTGATCAAGGCGCCGGATCTCGAGCTCGCGCTGGCGGCGATCGCCGAGGGTCCTACGCTGCCGAACGGATTGCTGGTCGATTACCACCTCGACCACGGCAACGGCATCGAAGCGATCGGCGCGCTGCGCCGCATCTGCGGCGATCTGCCGGCGATCCTGATCACCGCCGACCGCTCGCCGGCGGTACGCGAACTGGCGCGTGCGGACGACATCCAGATCCTGCACAAGCCGGTCAAGCCGGCGGCGCTGCGCGCGCTGCTCGCGCAATGGCGCGTGATGCGCGCGGCGGCGGCGGAATGAGCACCCATCGCATGAAGGAAGGGCAGGCCTAAGACACCGAGCCTTCCCGAGCCTTGGGGGCCCGCTGGCGTGCCCGCAGGAGTTTACTCAGCACGGCTTGAAACGATCCGCTTACTTCGGCGAAGACCTGATTCCAGAACCCTTGGAATTGGATTCCCGCATTCGTAGAAACGCGCGGGAAAGTCGCCATTTAATCAAATCGGATCAGCCCCTCGCGGGGATCCGTCATCCATTCGGTCAATTGGCTGCTGCTAGAACAAAACTGCAACTCTGTCCTACATATATCATATATTGAATACATTCGCGAAGCGGTGTTACTCACCGCACGTCACGTTTGCGTCGTCGAACGCGGAGGCAGCTATTCCGCTGCACTCAAGAGTTTCGTTTCCCATTCTAGAACACGACATCCGTTCAAGCGAAATCGACGACGCAACAGCGGCAAGATCAAAGGCGGGCGACGCACAGTGAATGACATCTCCGGCCCAGTTTGAGGCGACACTCGGACCGTGAGGCGCGCATTCGCAAGCGAGGAAAAAGCATATGTGGAAGCAATCAAAATGGATCGCGGTGCTCGCCGTCACGCTGGCCGGACCGGCAATGGCGGGCACTTTGCCGAGTCTTCCGAACCCTCCAGCGAATTACCCGACGGGCGAACTGGGGCGACTGGTGAAGCTCGGTGAAGACATCATCATGCACACCGACACCCATCCGCTCACCAAAGACCTCGTCGGCAACAAGCTGCAATGCACGAGCTGTCATCTGCAGGGGGGCCGCGCCAAAACGATCGGCACTTTCATCGGTACGGCAACGGCATTCCCTGCGTTTTCCAAGCGCGAGAAGACCGTCCAGACGCTGCAGGACCGCATCAACAATTGCTTCATGCGCAGCATGAACGGCAAGCGCCCGATCATCGACACCGAAGCCTCGGTGGCAATGGCCAGCTACGTTACTTGGCTTTCAGAAGGACTGCCGGTCGCGATGAATGCCCAGAAGCCCGTGACGCCTTATTACTCTGGCACGTGGCCGGACAAGGAAGTGGTACCGCTGATCAAGAAGGCGACCCATGCGAATTACCTGAACGGGCAGAAGATCTATCAACAAAGATGCCAAAGCTGCCACGGTGAGAACGGTCAAGGCGCCGGCAACTTCCCACCGCTTTGGGGTAACGGCGCCTACAACACCGGCGCCGGCATGAGCAAGCTCGAAAAGATGACGAGCTGGCTTGAACCCAACATGCCGGCGGGCAATGCCAATCTGACCAAGCAGGAGGCGGTCGACGTCACGCTCTTCATCGATGCCCAGCCAAGGCCAAGCTTCAATCTCCAGGATCACCTGCTGCCGAAGAGCGAGATGGGCTACTACAACTCCAAGGTTCTCAAAGAAAAGCACGACGTGCGCAGCAACTTCAAAATATTCGGCCTTGATGTTGATGCCATCCGGGGCGATCGCCGTATCCGCTAGCGTGACATGAATTAGGCTCGCCATCCGCCGGCCACACGCAAGAGCGTGAACGGCGGGTGGCGGCTGCTTTGACCGCGTGCCGCCGCGCAACCGGAATCCGGCAAATTTCGGAATCTTGCTTGGGCGGGCGCGCTGGGCGAATGCTAGCCCGCCGTCACCGCCCCTTGCGGCCATTGGCCGGCTT
The DNA here is from genome assembly GCA_021823875.1 of Pseudomonadota bacterium. GTDB lineage: Bacteria > Pseudomonadota > Alphaproteobacteria > Rhizobiales > Xanthobacteraceae > Pseudolabrys. The sequence continues at coordinate 22,134 of JAKAMD010000010.1, forward strand.
CGATCTTGGAGGCGGCGATGACCGCCTGGGTGCGGCTTTCGACCCCGAGTTTCTGCAGGATGGCCGAGACATGCGCCTTCACGGTCGCTTCCGAGACGCCGAGCTGGAAAGCGATCTGCTTGTTGAGCAGACCCTCCGACAGCATCATCAGCACGCGCACCTGTTGCGGGGTGAGCGTCGCCATGCGCGCCATCAGTTCGGCCGTCTCCGCATCCGAGCCGGTCGAGAGATCGACATCGGGCGGCGTCCACACTCCGCCTTTGAGCACGCGCGAGATCGCGGTGCGCATGGCGTCAATCCCGACCGTCTTCGGAATGAAACCGGAAGCGCCGAATTCCATGCAGCGACGAATGGCCGCGGGGTCGTCATTGGCCGAGACCACGATCACCGGCGCGCTTGGGTATTGCGCCCGCAGATACATCAGACCGGAAAAGCCGCGCACACCCGGCATGGCGAGATCGAGCAGAATGAGATCGACCTCCGCGTTGCGGTCGAGCAATTCGGCGACTTCGTCGAGCGTTCCCGCCTCCGCGATCTCCGCCGCGGCTAAAAGTCCGTGCAGCGCCTCGCGCAGCGCGCCGCGGAACAGCGGGTGGTCGTCGGCAATGACCAGTCGATAGTGCGGGGCGTCGTTCAATGCCTGTGCAGCCTTTCGGTACCGGGCACGCCAACCGCGTCCCGTGCGCGTCACAATCTACACGATATTGCCACGTGGCGAGATGAACAATCGGCCAAAGCAACCAGAGTGATACTGCGCTGCAGCAAGTTTTTGCTCGCAACAGCGGCAAATCTGTGTGTGAGAATCATACGTCATTACAGGGTATTATTTCCGTTTATTAAGACAAAAGTCGCATAAACGGCACAAGCCCCGATCTTGGCCTGGGCGCACACGTCAAAACCGGCGCATCAAGGACACCAGGTTGTCGCGGCAATGTCGGGAGATTGTCGCCAGCTCTTTCCATCGACATCGCCCCGCAGGCGTACACGTTCGATCCGCAACGTAGGCAGATCGGGAACTGAATGAGGCATCTGAACGGGTATCGCCCATTGATGCGCTCGATCGGCATGCAAGACCAACCAGCGCGGCGACGGGCGGCCGGTGGGCGAACACGGCCGGTCCGGGCGCAGGGGGAGCTACTGCCGCGTTT
>JAKAMD010000273.1 GCA_021823875.1 Pseudomonadota bacterium
GCCATCCGGCCCGGCGGCCTGATCGAATTGGTCGGTGATGGTATTTGAACCGGGAATGCAGAGCGTGGCCGGCGTGACGAGGAACAGCTCTATGTCGCCAGTGCCGCCGACCGTGTTGGATGTCTTGAGCGGATAGTACAGCGCGTTGCTCTTGAACCGATAGACGACCGGATCGACAAGATGCTTGTCCGCTGTCGCTTCGACGGCGTCGAAAACGAAGAAACTGATCCCGCGCGCCACGTAATCCGCCACGACGGCTTCTTGTTTGGGATAGGCGGCGCTGCGCGGCCAGCCCTTGCGGCGGAAATAATCGTTCACCCAGGCGCGGAATGCCGCGGCATCGCGGACCTTGATCACCGTGAGATCGTGTTCGCCCAGGCGCGCGCTGAGGCGGACCTCGATCTTCTCGGTGCGCAGATCGGAGCCTGGCCCTTTCGAATAGAATTTATGGGCGTAGCGCAAACCGTATTTGGCGACGATCGTCGCAAGATGCTGGAAGGTCCCATGCGGCGCCAGGCTTACCGCCGGCTCGGAAGGAAATGGAATGAAGCGGATGATCGGCGTCCGCCGGCCGGCGCTGAGTTCGGTGCCGAGAATAAGCACCTCTTCGCGATCGTTGTGAAGGATGATGGCTTTTTGCGCGCTTTCGCTGACGGTCACGCCGGCCGTCGTAACATAGACCATGCCCATGTCGGCGATTGCCGCAGGCGCAAACAGCAATGATGCGAGCAGCCCAATCAGCACGCTAAAAAACCGAGGCAATGTTGTTCTCCCCCAGGTTCGCCGCGGTCGCGTTCCCACTTTATGATCGCGTCGGTTGTTTTGATGAGCTGCAAAAAGATTTTGGCGAATTATGCGCTGCGGATGCCGCTCTCTTTTGACTCAGATCAATGAAGAAAAGAATCTCATGAAATCTATTTTCATATTCGGTTCGTTCGATATTTGGGGGAGGCCGCTATGCGGAAGACGATGCTTGTTCTGGTTGTCTGCGCTTTCTCGTCGATCACCGCAGCCAATGCCACAACGCGCATGAACGCTGCCGCGCCGAATGACCTTGCCGCTTACGCCACGTTGCAGCAGACAGCGGGTGGCAAGACAGTCTGCGTGACGAAGTGGGTCACGCAGTGGGTCACGAAGTGGGTGAATACGGCGAAGGGCCGCGTTCAACAGAGATTCCAAGTGAGGACGCCGACCGCTGTGTGCGGGGTTCGTGGCTAGACGGTCCCTGTGACCGGTCCTCTGTCTTAGTCAGCACGCAATTGAGCGGATAGCGCAGGACATGCCGTCCTGCGTTGTATCGGCCCTGCGGCTGCTCGCGGCGCGTGGCCGTCTTTTTCGCTGCGGCCGGCGAATGGCCGCATTGCGCCAAGATCGCGCACTGAGCGGCTGTTCGTCTTTGAAGCATGCGCGGCGGAGGCGGCCGGCCGACCGTGCCGGCCGTGCCGTGCGCTACTCTTTGCTGGCGTATTTCCCGCAATTGGCCGCGATCCATTGCCCATGCATGACGCGCTTCACGTGCATGGTGTGCCCGCCCTCGCTCATCGTCATGTTGATGGTACCGATCATGCTCACCGGATTGGGCGCTTCGAAATGGAAGCGTCCGCTGACGTGCTGACGCGGTCCCGTGCATTCCTCGCGCACATCCATCGAGGAAGCGGTGCGCGAGAGCACCGTCGGCTTGCATTCGAATCCGGGGCGTTGCTCCGTGGGATTGAAGCCGCGCTGCAGGCTCTTCTCGGTCACGCAGTATTTGTAGAGATGCGGCTTGCCGGCATTCCCCATGGCGTGGGCCATGGCGGCCTGGATGCGGGCGCGTTGTGCGGGCGGCATGTTGGCGAGCACATTGGGCGGAATGGCCGGCATCGGCGGCGCACCTTTGATCTCGCCGCTCGAGCTCATCTGCCAAAGGCCGGGTTTGACGTTGATGGCGGCAGGGCCGGCCGCGCTCGCGGTGGCAAAGCCGCAGACACAAAGACTGGTCAATAGGGCACGGGTAAACGGCATGGATGTTTGCTCCACCGTTGGTCCGTCGATCAACAAGCTGCCGGTTCGGCAGCTCACGCCCCCGTCCGGTATTATATTCATGATGCAACCGGGGCGTCTACCGGAATGGTATTGCTCGTCCGCCCAAGGCAGAGGAGCGGCAGGTCACGGCGGCGCGTTCAGCGCTTCCGGTTCAGGAACGCGGCGAAGGCGGCCTGCGCCTCCGGCGAGCGCAACCGTTGCTTGAAGGCGTCTGCCTCGGCGTCGATGCGCTGAACGATCTCGTCCGGCGTGCCGCGCAAGAGGCGGCGCGAAGCCTTGACGCCCTCCGGCGGCAGCGCGGCGATGGCTTTCGCCGCGGTAAGCGCGCGCGCATCCACCTCCGCCGCCGGCACCACCACATTGACGATGCCGGCTTCGCGCGCCGCTTCGGCCGTGAGCGGCTCGCCCATCACCAGCATGGAAAAGGCGCGGGCGTGGCCCATCAGCCGCGGTACGATCAGGCTGGACGCCGCCTCCGGCACCAGCCCGAGCGCGGCGAACGGCGTTACCAGTTTCGCGTCCATTGCCGCGACCACATAATCGCAATGCAGCAGCATGGTGGTGCCGATGCCGACCGCGGCGCCTTGCACAGCGGCGACCAGCGGCTTCTCGCAGCGCGCCAGCGCGTGAAGGAAGCGCAGCACCGGCGCGCCCAGCTCGCCGCTCTGGCTCGCGGCCACGAAATCGTTGATGTCGTTGCCGGCGCAGAAGGCGCCCGCGCTGCCGGCGATCATGAGGCAGCGCGTCTCGGCGCGCGCGCTGCCCTGTTCGATCGCCGCGGCCATGGCGTCGTACATCGCCTGTGTCAGCGCGTTCTTCTTGTCGGGCCGGTTCATCCGGATCGTGCGAATAGGGCCGTCGTCGGTAACAAGGATGTCGGGCATGGCCAATTGCGCCTCGATGTACTCTGAAGTGTTATCGATTTAATAAGTCGCGTGTTATTCGTTGATCATACGCATTATTGGCTAGTAATTCATAAGAATTTCTGTCTCCGGGCCGCATTGGAATCGATCGACGATTACCAATTGAATCTAACAATCCAAAATACGCGGAATAACTACCCGTATCTGGCCTAAGTGCGATGGCGACCCATGATGGAATCGCTTGCCATTCGCTAGCCAGATTGTGAACCTCCGCTAGCAGTAATTCCGTAATTTTGTCGGCCGTTAATCCCTTGCTCTTTAGTAGCCTATTCTGCGCATTTGGAATAAGCACTACATTGTACGACTCATTAATTTTCCCATCGGCACGCTGTTCATTTCGCGCTTTGACGCCTATGAAATAGGATTTTCCATGTCGCTTTGCGAGTAAATCGGCATACGGATAATTGGCGCGGATCTTGTTCAAGTTCTGCACGTCATTGAAACCAGCAGAGAGCAAGCACTCCTCCGCCAAGCTTTCACCTAAGAGGCCTAGCTTGGTAATTCTCTCGAGTGCAAGAAATTTGCTCGGCACCTTGATTCCCGCGGGATGAAGTTACACTTCCTTCGCCATTTCCCTCAGCTTGAACTTCTGAATCTTCCCCGTGCTGGTCTTCGGCAGTTCGGTGAACACCACGTAACGCGGGCATTTGTAGCCGGCGAGATGCTGGCGGCACCACTGGATGAGTTCGTCGCTGGTCGCCTCCGCGCCCGGTTTCACTTCGACGAAGGCGCAGGGGGTTTCGCCCCATTTGTCGTCCGGTTTCGCCACCACCGCCGCGGCAGACACGGCGGGGTGCTTATACAAGGCGTCCTCCACCTCGATCGAGGAGATGTTCTCGCCGCCCGAGATGATGATGTCCTTGGAGCGGTCCTTGAGCTGGATATAGCCGTCCGGATGCATCACGCCGAGATCGCCGGTGTGGAACCAGCCGCCCTTGAACGATTCTTCGGTCGATTTCTTGTTCTTGAGATACCCTTTCATCACCACATTGCCACGCATCATCACTTCGCCGAGCGTCTCGCCGTCGCGCGGCACCGGCTGCAGCGTCTCCGGATCGAGCACGTCGAGCGCCTCCAGCACCGGATAGCGCACGCCCTGGCGCGCCTTCTTCATCGCCTGCTCGGCGGACGTGAGCGCATCCCAATGGTCGTGCCATTCGTTCACCACCGCCGGGCCGTAGCATTCGGTCAGGCCATAGACATGGGTGACGTTGAAGCCGGCCTCCTTCATAGCGGCGAGCACCGCTTCCGGCGGCGGCGCCGCCGCAGTGACGAATTCGACCGTGTGCGGCAGCGGCTTCTTCTCGTGTTCCTGCGCATTGAGCAGCGTCGCCATCACGATCGGCGCGCCGCACAGATGCGTGACCTTGTGGGTGGCGATAGCGTCATACATCGCGGCCGCGCGCACCGCCCGCAGACAGACGTGGGTGCCGGACACGATCGACAGCGTCCACGGGAAGCACCAGCCGTTGCAGTGGAACATGGGCAGCGTCCACAGATAGACCGGATGCCGGCCCATCTCGCAGGTCACCACATTGGCCATGGCCAAGAGATGAGCGCCGCGGTGGTGATAGACCACGCCCTTGGGATCGCCGGTGGTGCCGCTGGTGTAATTGAGCGTGATGGCGTCCCATTCGTCGTTGGGCATGGCCCAGGCGAAATCGGGATCGCCCTCTTTGAGGAAGTCCTCGTATTCGATGGAGCCCAGCCGCTCGCCGGCGCCCTCGTATTCCGGATCGTCGTAGTCGATCACCAGCGGCTTGGCTCTGCAGAGCGAGAGCGCCTCCTTCATCACCTTGGAAAATTCGCGGTCGGTGATCACCACCTTGGCCTCGGCATGGTCGAGCGAGAAGGCGATGATGGCGGCGTCGAGCCTTGTGTTGAGGGTGTTGAGCACGGCCTGGCACATCGGCACGCCGTAGTGGCATTCCAGCATGGCCGGGGTATTGGCGAGAAAGACCGACACCGAGTCGCCGCGCTTGATACCGCGCTTCGCCAGCGCCGAGCCGAGCCGGCGCGCGCGCGCATAGAACTCGGCGTAGGAGCGGCGCAGGGCCCCGTGGATAACGGCAGTGTGGCCGGGATGCACGGCGGCGGCGCGCGCCAGGAAG
>JAKAMD010000274.1 GCA_021823875.1 Pseudomonadota bacterium
GGCCGGGCGCGTGGCGGTCAACGGCGCGGTGATCGCCTCCCCGGCGCTCAATGTTACGGCGCGCGACCGCATCACGGTCGACGGGCAGCCGCTGCCGCGGCGGGCGCGCACGCGACTGTTCCTCTATCACAAGCCGCGCGGGCTGGTGACAACGCATTCGGACCCGCAGGGGCGCGACACCATCTTCCGCGCGCTGCCCAAGGGCCTGCCGCGGCTGATCAGCGTCGGCCGGCTCGACATCAACACCGAAGGTCTGCTGCTGCTCACCAATGACGGCGGACTGGCGCGCGTGTTGGAATTGCCGGCGACCGGCTGGCTGCGCCGCTACCGCGTGCGCGCGCTCGGGCGGGTCACGCAAGAGACTTTGGATGGGCTAAAGACCGGCGTTACCATTGAAGGCATGCGCTACGGACCGATCGAGGCCACGCTCGACCGCGAACAGGGCGCCAATGTCTGGCTGACCTTTGCCATCAAGGAGGGCAAGAATCGCGAGGTGCGCAAAGTGCTGGAGCATCTCGGGCTGAAGGTGAACCGGTTGATCCGCCTGTCTTACGGACCGTTCGAACTGGGCGAGCTCGACGACGGCGCGGTCACGGAAGTGGAAACCTCGGAGCTGCGCAAGGTCTTAGGGCCGGACATCATCAAGCAGGCGGAGGCGGATTTCATCTCGCCGCTGGAGGATGAGGCAGCGCTGATCCGCCGTCCAGGCGCGCACGCCAAGCACGGCGCGAAAGGTGCCGACATCGAACGATCGTCCAGCGATCGCCGGTCACGCGGCGCCACGGAAGATGACGCGGACAAGCCCGCACCGCCCAAGCATAGGAAGCAGCACCGCCGGCGCGCCGACCGCAGCAGCGGTCCGCGGCCTTCCCGTCCAAGGCCGAGATAATGCGCGTCGTCGGCGGCAGACTGCGTTCGTGCCCGATCGCCGGGCCGAAGTCACAAAGCGTGCGCCCGACCAGCGACCGCTTGCGCGAGGCGCTGTTCAATATCCTCACGCATGCCTATGGCGATCCGGTCGCGGGCGCGCGCGTGCTCGATCTCTTCGCCGGCACCGGCGCGCTCGGCATCGAGGCGATTTCGCGCGGCGCAGCGTTCGCGCTGTTCGTCGACGAGAGCGTGGAGGCGCGCGCGCTATTGCGCCAGAATACCGAGACGCTCGGCCTCGGCGGCGTCACCCGCATCTTCCGCCGCGACGCCACCAAGCTTGGCCCAGCGCATCCGGTCGAGCCGTTCTCGCTGGTCTTCCTTGATCCGCCTTATGGCAAGGGCCTGAGCGAAAAAGCGCTCGCCTCGGCGCGCGACGGCGGCTGGCTCAAACCGCAGGCCTTGATCGTGGTGGAGGAAGCGGCCGATGCCGGCTTCGTCGCGCCGGAAGGCTTCGCGGAATTGGAGCGGCGGACCTACGACGATACCGAGTTCGTGTTCTTGCGGGCGCCCTGACCGTTATTTCCGCCCGAACAGCCGCTCGATATCGCTGAGCTTCAATTCCACATAAGTCGGGCGGCCGTGATTGCACTGGCCGGAATTCGGCACCGCCTCCATCTCGCGCAGCAGCGCGTTCATCTCTTCCGGCTTGAGCCGGCGGCCGGCACGCACCGAGCCGTGGCAGGCCATGGTGGCGGCGACATGCAGCAGGCGGCGCTCCAGCGGCAGCGAGTCGTCCCATTCCGCCAAGTGCTCGGCGAGATCGCGCACCAAGCCCCTCACATCGACATCGCCGAGCAGCGCCGGCGTCTCGCGCACCGCCACCGCGCCCGGCCCGAAATCCTCGAGCACCAGGCCAAAACGTGCCAGCTCCTCGCTGCGCGCGGTGAGGCGCGCGGCATCGCCTTCGTCGAGTTCGACGATCTCCGGGATCAGCAGGATCTGCCGCGCCACGCCGGAACTGTCGAGCGCCGCCTTCAGCCGCTCATAGACGATGCGCTCATGCGCGGCGTGCTGGTCGACGATAACGAGACCATCGCGGGTCTGCGTCACGATATAAGTCTCGTGGATCTGCGCGCGGGCAGCGCCGAGCGGGCGGTCGATCTGATCGGGCGCAGGCTGAAAGCTCTCGACGCGCGCATCGGCCGACGGCGCACCGACTTCGAACGCGGCCTGCGCCGCTTCGGCGAAACCGAGCGCCGCACTGCCGCGCGGGGCAAAGCCCATCGGACGAGCCGGCGAGTGCCGCCAGTCGTAACCGCCGCGCGGCTGCGGCGCCACCGGACGGAAGGCGGCGATGGTGGCACCGCCGCCGGTCGAGGCCGCACGCTGGCCTTCGCGCGCCAGCGCTTCCTTCAGCGCGCGCACGATCAGCCCGCGCACCAGACCGCCATCGCGGAAGCGCACCTCCGTTTTGGCGGGATGCACATTGACGTCGACCTCGCGCGCAGGAAGCGTGACAAACAGCGCTAGTAGCGGATGACGGTCGCGCGGCAGGTAATCGGCGTAAGCGGCACGCACCGCACCGACCAGGAGCTTGTCGCGCACCGGACGGCCATTGACGAAGAGATACTGCCCAAGCGAATTGGCGCGCGACAGCGTCGGCAGGCCGGCAAAGCCGCTCACCGCGACCCCCTCGCGCTCGGTCTCGATGGCAATCGCGTTGGTGCGGAAGTCGGCGCCCAAGATATCGCCGAGCCGCGTCAGACGATCGGCGTCCGCGTTCCAGGTCACCGGTGCGCGCTCCTCGCCGGCCAGCGTGAAGGTGACGTCCGGCCGGCTCATGGCGAGACGCCGCACCACCTCGCGCACGGCTTCCGCCTCGCTGCGGTCGGTCTTGAGGAACTTCAGCCGCGCTGGCGTCGCATAGAAGAGGTCGCGCACCTCGACCGTGGTGCCGCGGCCGAGCGCGGCCGGCTTCGCCGGCTCCTTTTCCCCGGCGTCGACGGTAACGCTCCAGGCATGCGGCTCGCTGGCGTGGCGCGTGGTGATGGTCAGCCGCGCCACCGCACCGATCGACGGCAGCGCCTCGCCGCGGAAGCCGAGGGTGCGGATAGCGAGCAGGTCGTCGCTGTCGAGCTTGGAGGTGGCGTGGCGCTCGACGCTGAGCTCGAGATCGCCGCGCGTCATGCCGGCACCGTCGTCGGTGACGCGGATCAGGCGGCGGCCGCCGCCGTCGGTGAGGACGTCGATGCGATGGCTGCCGGCATCGAGCGCGTTCTCGATCAGCTCTTTCACCACGCTGGCCGGCCGCTCCACCACCTCGCCGGCGGCGATGCGGTTGACGATGGACTCCGGCAGTTGGCGGACGGGCATGGCGGTTGTCTGCGTGCGATTCGGCCGGACTCTAGCGGCCCAGCATGGCGCGGGCGAGGCGCGGCCGCCCCCTGCCCCCGTTATTCAAAGTTCGGCCGGCCGCCGCGCTGCCGCTTGATGTCGGAGCGGCGCTTTTTGGCCTCCAGCCGCTCGCGTTTGGCGGATTTGGGCACCTTGGTGGCGCGGCGCGGCTTCGGTTTCACCGCCGCCTCGCGGATCAGGTCGAACAAGCGTTCGCGCGCCTCGGCGCGGTTGCGGGCCTGGTCGCGGTAGCTCTGCGCGACGATGACGATGACGCCTTCCTTGGTCAGCCGGCTGCCGGCGAGCCGCATCAGGCGGATGGCGACGTCGTTCGGCAGCGAGGGCGAGCGGCGGGCGTCAAAACGAAGCTGCACCGCCGAGGACACCTTGTTGACGTTCTGCCCGCCCGGCCCGGAGGACCGCACGAAGCTTTCCTCCAGCTCGGATTCGTCGAGCGAAATGGTGTCGGTGATGCGGATCATGTTCTCGTCATGGCCGGGCTTGTCCCGGCCATCCACGTCTTCGAATCAAAGCATAAAGACGTGGATGCCCGGCATAAAGCCGGGCATGACGTCCGAGGGATCACGCCGTCAAATACCTCTTCGCCAGCACCTTGCCCTCTTCCACCGCCGGCTGATCGAAGGCATCGATGCCGAGCAAGTGCGCGGCCACGATCGTCTCCAACATGAAATGCATCAGCAGTTCGCCGAGGCTCGCTTCGTCGAGACGGTCGAGATGGAACGTGCGCACCGGACAGCCATTGTTGGCGAGCGTCTCGGCGGTGGCGCGGCCCTCCGCCGCCACCAGATCGCCGATGGTCTTGCCGGCAAAGCCGGGCTCGCCGGAGAGTCGCGCCAGTTCGCCGTCCATGCGCGGGCCGAAACCGGCGGCGCCGACGGTGACCACATTGAACAGCTTGTCGCGCGGACCGCCGATATAGAGCTGCACCTGGCTGTGCTGATCGACCGGACCGAGCGCGGCGAGCGGTGTGGTGCCCTTGCCATCCTTGCCGAGGCTTTCAGCCCAGAGCTGCACGTACCAATGGGTGAAACGCTCAAGCCGGTCGCAATAAGCCATCAGCGCGCTGATCATTTTACCCTTGCTCTCGGCGAGCGCCACGCTGAGCGCGGCGCCGAGCGCGGCCGGCACCTCGGCCGGTTTCTTTTTCGCCAGCACCGGCGCGAAGGCCGCGGCGGCGCCTTTGCGGATCGCGGCAATGTCGAGACCGAGGGCGGCCGCCGGCAACAAACCGACATTGGAGAGCACCGAGAAACGGCCGCCGACGCCCGGATCATGATCGAGCATCGGCACCTGATGCTTGGCGAGCAGATCGCGCAAACCGTTGCGCTTGCCTTCGCGCCCCGGCTCGCTGAGGCCAAGGAAATTGCCGCGCGGGTCGAGCCCGGCCCGCTTCAGCGCGGAGAGCGCCGCGATGGTCTGCATCAGCGTCTCGGCGGTGCCGCCGGACTTCGAGATGGCGACGAATCGCGTGGTGGCGAGCGGCAGCTTCGCCAGCATGGCGTCGAATGAGTGCGGGTCGAGATTGTCGATGAAATGCAGGCGCGGCGGCGCAGCCAGCGCGCCGACGCCGGGCACGTTGTACCAGGCGAGTTGCGCCAGCGTCTGGCCGCCGAGCGAGGAGCCGCCGGTGCCGAGCATGACGATATCGCTGGCGCCATTACCCAGGCGGCGGGCAGCCTCGCCGATCTCGGCCAAATCGTCCGTTCTTTCCGGCAACCGCAGCAGCGGCAGCGAGCCGTCGGCATGGCGGGCGCGCAACGTATCGAGCAGATC
>JAKAMD010000275.1 GCA_021823875.1 Pseudomonadota bacterium
CGTGTCGGATTCGCGTACCTCGCGCCGGATTCTTGCGGCAACCGCTTGCAACAGCTCGTCGCCGGCGCTGTGCCCGAGGGTATCGTTCACCGGCTTGAACCGGTCCAGGTCGAGGTACAGCAGCGCGAACTGGCGCGAGGAGCCGCGTTTGGCAAGGCTGATCGCCTGCTGCAGCCGGTCGTTGAACAGCAGGCGGTTCGGCAGGCCGGTGAGGCTGTCGTGATGGGCCATGCTCTGGATGCGCTCCTGCGCCAGCTTGTGTTCGGTAATGTCGGTGGTCACCGCATAACAGCCCAAGACCTTTCCGTGGTCGAAGATATGTGGCAGCAGCTTGACCTCGAGGTAGCGGCGCTCGCCGTTTGTAAGCTTGTGCGTCCTTTGGTAAGTGACCGGATGTCCCCGCAGCACTTGCGCAAAATGGCCTTCGACCTCCCGGTATGCCTCCTCCCCGACCACCTCTCGCAGGTGCTTGCCGAGAATGTTCTCGACGGTAAATCCGAAAAACCCGGCAAACGCCTTGTTGGCGAAGCGGCAACGCAGGTTCTCGTCATAAGAGACGGTCATGGCCGGAACGTTGTCGGCGAACAGGCGCAGCTGCTCCGCGCTATCGCGCAAGGCCTGTTCCGTGCGCCTGCGCTCGGTGGCATCGCGGATGATTCCGGTAAAGCGCCTCGTCCCCCCGACCCGGATCTCGGCGACGTTGAGTTCTATCGGGAACTCGGTCCCGTCCCGGCGCAGCGCCGGGAGTTCCCGGGCTCGTCCTATGATCCGGGCTTCCCCGGTCCGGTTGTAGCGCGCCAGATAATTGTCGTGCCCGGCGGCATGCGGTTCAGGCATCAGAATGCTTATGTTCTTTCCGATGAGCTCCCCGGCTTCGTACGCGAACATGCGCTCCGCGGCGCGGTTGAGCGATTCGATGATGCCGTGCTCATCGATGGTAATGATGCCTTCGGCGGCGGTGTCGGTTATCGCTTTGGCCTGGGCGACTTCGCTCAGCAAGGCGAATCTGAGCGGCCGAATGAACAGCCGCCACACGAATACGGAAGTGATGGCGGTGAGCAGGCGCGCATCGATGCTTGCGCCCGCCCAGGGCGGGGTGCCTTTCGGCAACAGAGCATCCAGCGCAAACATCACCGCTCCCTCGATGCAGAAGATCAGCACGAGCAGCGTGACGAACAGCCGGATCGGCGAAAATTGTTCAGGCATGGCTGCGTTGGCCCTCATCCCGGTGACTTGGGTGGGGACTTGTTCTCGTCAGCGGTCGTCATTCGTCACCCTGCGGGCGGCGGGGCCAGGAATTTTGTTTCGAAGATTTCGGCCGGCACCGGCTTGCTGAATAAAAAGCCCTGCATTTCGTCGCATTTCAGCAAGCGCAGCAAACGGGATTGCTCCTCGGTTTCGACCCCCTCCGCCACCACCTTGAGCTCTAGCGAATGCGCCAGGCTGATGATGGTGGACACCAGCGCCAGTCCCTCCGGCTCGCCGGTCATGTCGAGTACGAACGAGCGGTCGATTTTCAGTGTGTCCACCGGCAGTTTGGCGAGGTAGCTGAGCGAGGAGAAGCCGGTGCCGAAGTCGTCGATGGCGATGCTCACGCCCAGGTCGCGGATCGCCCCCAGGCTGGCGACATTGTGCTTGATGTCCTCCATGATCAAGCTCTCGGTGATCTCCAGTTCGAGTCCGGCCGGCGCCCGCGCGTCGATGCCGATTACCTGCCCGATCTCGGCGATGAAGCCGCGGTTGCGCAATTGCAGCGGCGACACGTTCACCGCGATGCGCACCGCAGGCAGCCCTGCGGCGCGCCAGCGCAGGTAGTCTGCGATGGCCTGGCGCAGCGCCCAGCGCCCGACCTCATAGATCAGTCCGGTTTCTTCCAGGATCGGGATGAAGCGGCCCGGCGGCACCAGGCCGGTGCGCGGATCGTTCCAGCGGATCAGTGCCTCGGCGCCGGTGAGCTTGCCGCTCGCGAGACTCACCTTGGGTTGGTAGTGGAGCACGAACTCTTCGTTGTCCAGCGCCTGACGCAGTTGATTTTCCAGGGTGAGTCTGCCGGCCATCGCTTCGGTCATTTTCTGTGTATAAAACAGGTAGGGCTCACCGCTTGCCTTGGCTTTCTTGAGCGCGGCCTCGGCATTCCTGAGCAAGGTCTCGGCATCGGCGCCGTCGCCCGGGTACAGCGCTACGCCGACCTTGGCAGAGATACGGAACACGGCGTCGTTCAGGCGGAACGGATGCTCCAGAAAAACTGCCATCGTTTTCTCGAGAAGCCGCGTGACGTCGCCATCCTGCCTAACCTGCGGCAGCACCAGGGCAAAATGGTCCGCACCCATCCGCGCCAGCAGGTTGGCGTCCCCTGCATTGCGCGTCAGCCACTCGGCCACCTGCCGCAGAAGGGCATCGCCGGCCGGCCGGCCGAGGCTGTCGTTGATGTTCTTGAACCGCTCCAGATCGATCAGGAACACGGCCAGCTTGTGTCCACCGCTGGCGGCACTGCGTATGTGCTGCGCCACCCGCTCGAGAAACAGGCTGCGATTCGCCAGGCCGGTGAGCACATCGTAGTAGGCGAGGTAATCGAGCCGCTCCTGCTTGTCGATGTGATCGATCGCGAACGCGATGTCGCCGGCCAGTTCCGTCAACAGATTCATCTCTTCTTCATGGAAGAATTCAATTTCGCTGGCGTACAGCACGAGCGCGCCCACCGCTTCATCCGAGACCATCAGCGGCAATACGGCCAACGAGCGGACTCCGGCTTCGGCGTGTTGCTTGCCCAACAAAGCCTGCGGGTCGCTTTGCGAAGTGTTGGACACGACGGCCTTCCCCTCCTTGATCGCCCGCGCGATCATGGTATTTGGCGCAGCCGCACTCGATGACAAGAAGCCTTTGATGGTGGTCAGGAGCTCCTCATTCACGCCGGCCGAGGCGATCGGGACAATCTTCATCACGTTCCGATCCACGATGCCTATCAAGGCCATGCGGAACCCGCCTTGCTCTACCGCGATCCGGCACGCCTCCCTGAACAGCTCGTCGCGGTCGCGCACGCGCACGATCAGCGTACTGATGCCGCTGAGCACGGCATACACGCGGTTGAGGTGCGTAATCTGGACTTCCGCTGCCTTGCGTTCGGTGATGTCTTCGCCGATGCTTGCGGTACCGATCACGGCGCCGTTGCCAGATCGCAACAGGGTATTGTTCCAGCGAACGAGCCGATGCTCGCCGGAGCGCGTGCGAATCTCGCTTTCGCGATGGCGTGCGGCTGAGCTGTCGGCGAGCAGTGTCGGGAAAACATCTTTCATATAGTCGATTTCGCGCGGGACGAAAAGTTTGGCCCAATTCCGCCCGATAACTTCCTCGCGTCGCCATCCGGTCAGGCGAAGCAGGTACTCATTGCAGTAGGTGATCCGCGCTTCGCGGTCGAGCATGAGGGAGATCAGTTCGACGTTGTCGAGCATGTCGTTGAAGCGACGCTCGCTTTCCCGGAGTTCCTGCGCGGCCTGTTTGCGCTCGGTGACGTCCGTGCCGACCCCGCGGTAGCCTTTGAATGCGCCTGAGGCATCGAACACCGGATCGCCGCTGATCGAAATATGCCGTTCCGCGCCGTCGGCTCCGAGCCGCGAGAGCTCGAAATCCCGGAACGGAAGATGCGCGTCGAGCACGGCCCGGTGCTCCCGCCAGCCAGCTGCGTCGGGCGAAAGATGCGGAATCTCCCAGCGGCGCTCGCCGATCTGTGCGCCGCGCTGGAATACTGAAACCATGCTCAGCCTCTTGCTCGCCGAGGCGCGCGCAATGAGGCGGTGCTCGGCGTCGCTTTCCCAGTAGAAGTCGGAAGACATCGCGCTCAAAATGCGAAAGCGCGCCTCGCTCTCGAGCAAGGCTTCCTCGCCACGCTTGCGCTGCGTGATGTCCACGTGCATGACTACGGCGCCATGCGGATGGTCATCAGTGAGAGGTGTCACCGTCAACAGGAACCAGCGCTGTTCCGCCGGCGAATGACAGGGATATTCGATCGAGAAGCTCTTTTCTGCGCCACCCAACACCGAGCGAATGCCTGCGGCCGTCTGGTGCGCCTCGGCTGCGCCGTCGCCGCATGCGCCGTCGCAGATCTCGAGGTAATCGAGGCCGATCCCGTATCCCGCGCCCTGGATCGCATTCGCGCCGGCAAAGCGCCGCCACGCCTCGTTCACCGAGACGATGCGCCCCTGGGTATCGAGCAAGGCGATATGCGCGGACAGTGCGTTGAGAATGGCGGCCTGCTTGGCCGCCTCGCTGTGACGCATATGCTCCTGGGCGCGCCGCAACAACAGCGTCCGGCCGTCACGGTCCGCCACCGCATCCACCTTGCCCGCGGTCAGATCCTCCAGGCGTTGATCGGTCTCGACCAGCGCTTCGATCAACGCGGAAATTTCCTCGTCCGCGTCCCCCGGAGGGCGTGGTTTTTCCGGGTTCATGGAGCGAAGCTTTCCAGGCCCAAAGCCTGCAACACGGGCTGCGTCTGGCTCAGTGTGCCGACGATTCTTCGGACCGGGGACGGCGCGAGCTTGAGCAAAGTCGGTGTCAGGAAAATGCCGTCTGCGAGCGCGCGCTTCGGTTGCCGAAACACATCCACGACTTCGATTTCGTGCCGATCCGGCAGGTGTGCCCGGCAAAGTGCGCTAAGGTTGGCAAGCGCCTGCGCCGAGTTCAGCGCGTCGCCTGCGACATACAGCCGGAATTTGAACAGGGCGCGCCGGGTCATGGCGGGCCCGCTTTTCGCCCCGGAGTCGCCGCATCGGCCCCGCGCAACTCTTTCATCTGGGTGCGGCCGCGCGACAATTCGCCCTTATCGCTTTGCGTGGTCCGGACGAGCAAGGCCTTCTCCACCTGCTTCGCCACGAGCTCTGTCTGCAGCGACTTCAAGCGCACCTCGAGCTCGGCCTCCTCGGCATCGAGCCTGACGCGCTTCAGCTTCGCGGCGACTTCGGCGGCCTCATGCGCGACCCGCTCGGCGCGTTCCTTTTCCCAGCGCAGCGTGCCC
>JAKAMD010000276.1:0-4432 GCA_021823875.1 Pseudomonadota bacterium
CGATCTCACCTCATGGGCCTGGCGCTGCGCGAGGCGCGCGAAGTGTTCGAGCGCGAATATCTGGTGGCGCAGATCAGCCGCTTCGGCGGCAACATTTCGCGCACGGCCGAGTTCGTCGGCATGGAGCGCTCGGCCTTGCATCGCAAACTCAAGGCGCTGGGAATCGGGTAGTGCACTCTTCAAGACGTCATTCCGGGACGCGAGCGAAAGCGAGCGCGCCCGGAATCCAGGGGCCAGACTCTCAAGCTTCGCCCTGGATTCCGGGCTCGCGTACTGCGCACGCGCCCCGGAATGATAGGTGAATAACCATGCCCCGCATCGCTTACGTCAATGGCCGCTATCTGCCCGGCACGGAGGCCGGCGTGTCGATCGAGGACCGCGGCTTCCAGTTCGCCGACGGCGTCTACGAGGTCTGCGAGGTGCGGGGAGGACGGCTGGTCGACGAAGGCCGCCACATGGCGCGGCTCGACCGGTCTCTCAGTGAATTGCGCATTGCGCGTCCGATGTCGGCGGCTGCCCTCGGGACGGTGTTGCGCGAAACCGTGCGCCGCAATCGGGTGCGCGACGGCATCGTCTACGTGCAGATCACCCGCGGCGTGGCGCGGCGCGACTTTCCGTTCCCACCGGCGGGCACGCGGCCCACGGTTGTGGTCACCGCGCGCAACAACGATATCGCCCGCATCGAGCAGATGGCGGCGGAAGGTGTCGCGGTGGTCAGCGTGCCTGATATCCGTTGGGGCCGCGTCGACATCAAGACGGTCGGTCTCCTGCCCAATGTGCTCGCCAAGCAGACGGCGCGCGAGCAGGGGGCTCGCGAGGCCTGGCTGGTCGATGCCAAGGGCTGCGTCACCGAGGGCGCCTCGTCCAACGCCTGGATCGTGAGCGCCGACGGCACGCTGGTCACCCGGCCGCTCGGGCCGGACATTCTGCCGGGCATCACCCGGGCGGTGGCCATCGAGACCGCCAAGGCCCTGGGCCTCGCCTTCGCGGAACGCCCGTTCACGCTGGAGGAAGCCTACGGCGCACGGGAGGCCTTTATGACCTCGGCCAGCCAGATCGTCATGCCGGTCACCCGCATCGACGGACGCCCGATCGGCGGCGGCAGGCCCGGGCCCACCGCCAAGGCCTTGCGCCGGGCCTATCACCAGCAGGCGGAAATTTCCTGATCTGGAAGTTTCAAGCCTCAGAGGCCTTCACAGAGGGCGAAATTCGATTAATTTCATCTACTTGGCGCTATGCCCACCAAGTTGCACTTGCGCCTGAAGAGCACCTGCCATCTAATAGCGACTCCCGCACTTCGGCCGCAAATCTGGGGCACTGCGGCACATGCAACGGAACTCGCATTGGGGTTCGGGGCAACAGAAGTCTCGTGCGTAAAGACACGAGCGAAAAAATGGAAAAACGGCCATGCCAGCCGAACGGGCGCAAAATCTTCAAGACACCTTTCTCAACCACGTACGCAAAGCGAAAATCCCGCTCACCATTTTCCTCGTGAACGGGGTGAAGCTGCAGGGAGTCGTGACGTGGTTTGATAACTTCTGCGTGCTGCTGCGACGGGACGGGCATTCGCAGCTCGTCTACAAGCACGCGATCTCGACCATCATGCCGGGGCATCCGATCCAGCTCTTCGAGGGCGGCGAGGAGCCCGCGGGCGGAGACAAAACCTGATTGGAACCGCGACAGCGTGACCAGGGCGTTCTGACGCTTGAGCCTGCTCAGGCGGGTGGAGCGACGGGCCGCGCTATCATCGTCGAGCCTTGGCTGAAGCAGGCGCCGGCGCGTGGGCCAACGCGCGGCGCGGCGGAGTTGCGCACGCCCGAGGCGCGACTGGAAGAGGCCGTCGGCCTCGCGCGCGCCATCGATCTCAATGTCGTACAGGCGGGGCTGGTCACGCTCAATGAAATCCGCCCGGCGACCTATATCGGCAAGGGCAAGGTCGACGAAATTGCCGGACTGGTGAAGTCGCTGGAAGCCGGCATCGTGGTAATGGATTGCCCGGTCTCGCCGGTCCAGCAGCGCAATCTGGAAAAGGCCTGGGGCGCCAAGGTCATCGACCGCACCGGTCTCATCCTGGAAATCTTCGGGCGGCGGGCGCGCACGCGCGAAGGCGCGCTGCAGGTCGAGCACGCTCATCTGGCCTATCAGAAGGGCCGGCTGGTGCGCTCCTGGACGCATCTGGAGCGCCAGCGCGGCGGCCACGGCTTTCTCGGCGGCCCCGGCGAGACGCAGATCGAGGCCGACCGCCGCGCCATCGACGAGCGCATCGCGCGCATCGAAGACGAACTCGAGAAGGTCAAGCGCACCCGCAAGCTGCACCGCGACAGCCGCAAGCGCGTGCCGTATCCGATCGTCGCCCTGGTCGGCTACACCAATGCCGGCAAGTCGACGCTGTTCAACCGCATGACGGCGGCGACCGTGCTATCGGCCGACATGCTGTTTGCCACGCTCGATCCGACGCTGCGCGCGGTCGAACTGCCGCACGGCATGAAGGTGATTTTGTCCGACACCGTCGGCTTCATCTCCGATCTGCCGACCATGCTGGTGGCGGCCTTCCGCGCCACGCTGGAAGAAGTGATCGAGGCCGACATCATCCTGCATGTGCGCGACATCTCGCACGAAGATGCCGAAGCGCAATCGCAGGACGTCGCCAAGGTGCTGGGCGAGCTTGGTATCGAAGCGAACGACCGCCGCCTGATCGAAGTGTGGAACAAGATCGACCGGCTCGATGCCGAGACGCGCGCACGGTTGACCAATCTGGCGCAGCGCCAGCCGGCGGAACGCAGCTCGGTGATGGTGTCGGCGGCGAGCGGCGAGGGGCTCGATCAGCTCACCGCGGCGATCGAAACGCGTCTGGGCGAGGGCCGGCAGACGCTGGCGCTGTCGCTCGATCCCGCCGACGGCGCGGGGCTTAGCTGGCTCTACCGCCATGCCGAGGTGCTGTCGAAGGAGATGGACGAGGCTGGCCGTCTCGCCGTCACGGTGCGCGCCGATCCCGACAAGGCGGCGCGGGTGCGGGCGAAATTCGGGGTCTAATTTCCGGATTTTTCGGCCCGCTTGGCCTCATCCCACAATGCATCCATTTCGGCGAGCGTGGCCTCGCTCGGCGTCTTGCCACGTTCGGCCAGCGCGCGCTCGATGGAGGCGAAACGGCGCTCGAACTTGACGTTGGTCGCGCGCAACACGCCTTCCGGATCGGCGCCCAGATGGCGCGCGAGATTGACCACCGCGAACAGCAGATCGCCGACTTCGGCGGCGGCTTCTACGCGTTTGCCGGCATCGAGTTCGGCTTCGATCTCGTCGGCCTCCTCGCGGATCTTGGCGAGCACCGCGCGGGGATCGTTCCAGTCGAAGCCGACCTGGCCGGCCTTGTTCTGCAGCTTGAGCGCGCGGGTCAACGCGGGCAGGGCGACCGGCACCCCGGCGAGCGCGCCCTGCTTCGGCGGCTCGCCGCGTTCGGCTTTTTCCTCCGCCTTGATCCGTTCCCACATGCCTTTGACGTGGTCGGCGGTGTTGCCCTCGGCATCGGCGAACACGTGCGGATGGCGGCGGACCATCTTGCCGGTGATGCTCTCGACCACGTCGCCGAAATCGAAGCGGCCTTCTTCCTCGGCCATGCGGGCGTGATAGACGACCTGCAGCAGGAGATCGCCCAGCTCGTCGCGCAGATGGTCGAGGTCGCCGTGCGCGATCGCGTCGGCGACCTCGTAGGCTTCCTCCAGCGTATAGGGCGCGATGGTCGCGAAGTTCTGCTCGAGGTCCCACGGACAGCCGGTGCCGGGCGTACGCAGCGCCGCCATGATCTCGATGAGCCGGCTGATGTCGCGGGAGGGCTTCACGGTGCCAATTCTTAGCGGGCGCGGCTGCGCCAGGCCATGGCGGCGCGGCCGTTCTCGCAGCGCCTGTGGATCACGTTCGCGGTAATCCGATTCGCATAAGACATATTATGGAACATCATCAGGCGATGTTACATTTCACAAACTCGCGCGCAAAGCCTAGTGTTTCAGGCGATTCTGGGGGCGCAAAATGAGCGCGCCGACGCCGTTCCGGGAATTTGCGGCGGTCTGTCTGCCGCCCGGAAGCCGTGACGGATGCGTTTGCATGCTCACAGCCTATTTCGACGACAGCGGTACGCACGGCACCTCCAAGGTGGTCGTGTTAGGCGGCGTTTTCGGCAACCAATTCCAATGGGATTATTTCTGCGATCTTTGGCAAACAAAATTGAATGATCCCTGCCCGGGGAAGCTTCCGCTGCGCCGCTTCCATATGACGGATTGCCAAAACTCTCAAAACGAGTTTGCGGGGTGGAAAAGGCATGAAACGGATTACCTCGTCCAAGGGCTCGGTCAGATCATTCTGAAATGCGGGCTGTGGGGATACGCGGCGGCTGTCTCGCGCACGGATTGGGATGAGCTTGTTACCGGAGACGTTCGCC
>JAKAMD010000276.1:4442-5007 GCA_021823875.1 Pseudomonadota bacterium
CGCATGATCGGGGATGCAGAAGGCTTCTGCATCCGAAACGTCTATATCCGTACGTTGCGCTGGGCGCGACAGTTCGCCAGCGATAATGACATAGCATTCGTCTTTGACAGTCGGCCGCACCGAGAAAAAGAAAACGCGCGCGTATTCGATATTTTCCAGTGGTTCCAGAAAAGCCAAGAGCAATTTCCGCACTTGGTATCTGCGACTTTCGCATCATCGTACAAGATATTGCCGTTGCAGGCCGCAGATTTGGTCGCATGGGAGTTTTACCAGCACGCACTGCGTATCCTGGCGCAGCCAGACAGCAGCATCGAATTAGCGCCACGCAAGGAATTTGCGCATCTACTTAAAGGCCATATCTCTTTTGGAATAGCTACGCGCAAAACAGTCGAAAAAATCGTGCGAATGTCCGCTGAGTCGGACCAAGATTTTGTGAAGAGGGCTGGCGACTATATCGAGGCAGCTAATCCTTCCGTGGAGGAGTTTTTCGGGAAGGAGCCACGCGCTTGAACGCTCTGTCAAAATCCTTTGGATCGTCGGACGCGCCGATTTCGCGCGCCATATC
>JAKAMD010000277.1 GCA_021823875.1 Pseudomonadota bacterium
GATGTCGGGCGCGCCAGGTTTTCGGCCTCCAGCCGGACGATTTCCAGGAGGTAGCCGAGGGTGTCCAGACCGCTGCGCCGGGCCATCACCGACAGATCGGCTGACAGGGTCGCGACATAGCTCGCTACAGCAGTACGGTCGGCAGCCCCACCAGTTCGGGATTGATCGGCCATGGTTACCCGCCTCGTTCGGCCCGATGGCCAAAGTTTCGGGCGAAAATACACGGTTTCGACCGAATATAAATACCTATAATTGTCTATTTATAATTATACAACCTATCGTTGTTTTTCGGTGTAACCACCGGGTCTCTAAGATGCCTAATTTGGCTGCTTTGCAAGCCGCCGCCGCTGCCCCCGATTTGACAGCGGGGGACGGCTTCCCCATGTTCCGGCCAGCAAAATGCGGCCGATTCCGCCGTAAGACCGGCGCAATAGCCGGTAACGTATTGGATTTACATGAATATCGTCGTTGTCGAATCGCCGGCCAAGGCCAAGACGATCAATAAGTATCTTGGCCCGGGCTATGAGGTGCTGGCCAGTTTCGGACATATCCGAGACCTGCCGGCCAAGGACGGCTCGGTCGAGCCGGACAACGATTTCCGCATGGTTTGGGAGGTCGATGCCAAATCCAACCAGCGGCTCAACGCCATTGCCCAGGCGCTCAAGGGCGCCGACAAGCTGATCCTCGCCACCGACCCCGACCGAGAAGGTGAGGCGATTTCCTGGCATGTGCTGGAAGTCTTAAAACAGAAAAAGGCGCTCAAGGACCACGAGATCCAGCGCGTCGTCTTCAACGCCATCACCAAGCAGGCGGTGACCGATGCGATGAAGCATCCGCGCGCGATCGACGCCGCGCTGGTCGATGCCTATCTCGCCCGCCGCGCGCTCGATTACCTGGTCGGCTTCACGCTCTCCCCCGTGCTGTGGCGCAAACTGCCGGGCGCGCGCTCGGCCGGCCGCGTGCAATCGGTGGCTTTGCGTCTGGTCTGCGACCGCGAGCTGGAAATCGAGAAATTCGTCGCCAAGGAATACTGGTCGATCGCGGCGATCCTGGCGACGCCGCGCCACGAGACCTTCGAAGCGCGGCTCGCCGGCGCCGACGGCCAGAAGATCCAGCGCCTCGACATCGGCTCGGGTGCCGAGGCTGAAGCCTTCACCCGCGATCTCGAAAAGGCGATTTTCCGCGTCGCCAATGTCGAGGCCAAACCGGCCAAGCGCAACCCGCCGCCGCCCTTCACCACCTCGACCATGCAGCAGGAGGCAAGCCGCAAGCTCGGCTTCTCGCCTGCGCATACCATGCGGTTGGCGCAGCGGCTCTACGAGGGCATCGACATCGGCGGCGAGACCGTCGGCCTCATCACCTATATGCGTACCGACGGCATCGACTTGGCGCCGGAGGCGGTCACCGCGCTGCGCGGCATGATCGGCAAGCAGTACGGCAACAATTACGTGCCGGAGACGCCGCGCATCTATCACAACAAATCGAAGAACGCGCAGGAAGCGCACGAGGCGATACGCCCGACCGATCCCAACCGTCTGCCGGCCGACGTCGCCAAGCGGCTCGACCGCGACCAGGCCCGTCTCTACGAGCTGATCTGGAACCGCGCGGTGGCCAGCCAGATGCAGTCGGCCGAGTTGGAACGCACCACCGTCGATATCGAAGCCAAGGTCGGCTCCCGCACACTCGAATTGCGCGCCACCGGCCAGGTGGTGAAGTTCGACGGCTTCCTCACTCTCTATCAGGAGGGCACGGACGAAATCAGCGAGGACGAGGAGAGCAAGCGCCTGCCGGCCATGAGCCAGGGCGAGATGCTCGAGAAGCAGGCGATCAATTCCTCGCAGCACTTCACCGAGCCGCCGCCGCGTTATTCGGAAGCCTCGCTGGTCAAGCGCATGGAAGAGCTCGGCATCGGCCGCCCTTCCACATATGCCGCCATCCTGCAGGTGCTGCAGGACCGCGGCTATGTGCGCATCGAGAAGAAGCGGCTGATGCCGGAAGACAAGGGCCGCGTGGTCGTCGGCTTCCTGGAGAGCTTCTTCCAGCGCTATGTCGAATACGACTTCACCGCCAATCTGGAAGAAGAGCTCGACCGCATCTCCAACAACGAGATCGACTGGAAGAAGGTCCTGCATGATTTCTGGGTCGGTTTCATCGGCGCGGTCAACGAGATCAAGGACCTGCGCGTCACCCAGGTGCTCGATGCCCTCAACGATCTCCTGGAGCCGCACATCTTCCCGCAGCCGGCCGAAGGCGGCGACCGGCGCAAATGCCCGAACTGCGACACCGGTCGGCTTTCATTGAAGCTCGGCCGCTTCGGCGCCTTCATCGGCTGCTCGAACTATCCGGAATGCAATTACACCCGCCAGATGACGCCGGGCGCCAACGGCGGCGTCAACGGCACCAAGGTGCTGGGCGAAGATCCGGTCACCGGACTGGAAGTCTCGCTGCGCGCGGGCCGCTTCGGACCCTATCTGCAGCTCGGCGAGCAGTCGAAGGAAAAGGATGCCGAGAAGCCCAAGCGTGCCGGCATCCCCAAGGGTCTTGCGCCCGACGACATCGATCTCGAAAAGGCGCTCGGCCTGTTGTCGCTGCCGCGCGACATCGGTCCGCATCCGGAAGACGGCGAGATGATCATCGCCGGCATCGGCCGCTTCGGCCCTTACGTTAAGCACGATAAGACCTACGCCAATCTCGACGCCAACGAGGACGTGCTCACTGTCGGCCTGAACCGCGCGGTCGCGCTGATCGCGGAGAAGCGCGCCAATCCGGGCAAGGGCCGCCGCTTCGGCGCCGATCCCGGCCGGGCGCTGGGCGAGCATCCCGACAAGGGCGGACCGATCGTGGTGAAGAAGGGCCGCTACGGACCCTACGTGTCGCACGACGGCGTCAACGCCACGCTGCCCGCCGACATTACGCCGGAGGATGTAACCATCGAGCAGGCGGTCGGCTTGTTGGAGGCGCGCATCGCCAAGGGCGGCGGCAAGAAGCCGAGTAAGAAGGCTGCCGCCAAGAAAGCGGAAAAACCTGCGAAGGCCGCCAAGGAAAAGAACGAGGCCATCGAGCCCGGCAAGGCGCAGCCGAAGGAACGCGCCAAATCAGCGGCCAAGTCGCGCGCCAAGCCCGCGGCGAAGGCGCCGGCCAAGCCGAAAAAACCGGCCGCCACCGCGCGCAAGGTCAGCGCGGCGGAGTAGCCTTTGTTATCATGGCCGGGCTTGTCCCGGCCATCCACGGCTTTCCTTCTCTGCTTGAAGACGTGGATGCCCGGCACAGGGCCGGGCATGACGGGAGAGTCGGCCGCAAGCGCGTTCAAAGACTCGGCGGGTGGCGAATTTGGCCCCGGATCATTACATTTCTCTCGCACCCCTTTGGGCGCCGGACCCAAGCTATTGACCAAAGCTCCCAAACAAGCCGCCCTGCCGTCCAAAGCCGAACTGCTCGCCTTCATCCGTGAGCGGCCCGGCAAGCTCGGCACGCGCGAGATCGCCCGCGCCTTCGGCCTGAAGAACACCGCGCGCGCCGAGCTCAAGCGCCTGCTGCGCGACCTCGCCGACGAAGGCGAGATCGATAAGCGCCGCAAGAAACTGCATCATCGCGGCGCACTGCCCTCGACCTTGTTGGCCGATATCACCGCGCGCGACCCCGACGGCGATCTCATCGCCACGCCGGACGAATGGGACGAGGCGAATGGTCCGCCGCCGGCGATCCGCATCACCATCCCGCGCCGGCCCAAGCCCGGCGAAGCGGCCGGCCTCGGCGATCGCGTGCTGGTGCGGCTGGCGGAAGGCGACGAAGACGGTCTCACCGGCCGCATCATCCGGGTGATCGACCGGCCGAAGCATCGCGTGCTCGGCATCTTCCGCAAAAGCCCGCGCGGCGGCGGCCGGCTGGAGCCGGTCGACAAGAAGATGCTCGGCAAGGAGCTCATCATTCCGCCCGGCGCCGAGAACGACGCCCAGGACGGCGACCTGGTCGCGGTGGAAACGCAGCGCGCGGCACGCTTGGGGCTTCCGACTGGCCGCGTGGTGGAGAAGCTCGGCTCCTTGAAGAGTGAACGCGCGGTCAGCCTGATCGCCATCCACGCCCACGGCATTCCATCCGTGTTCAAGCGCGAAACGCTCAACGAAGCGGAAGCCGCCAAGCCCGCGACGCTGGCGCATCGCGAGGACTGGCGCAAAGTCCCCTTCGTCACCATCGATCCGCCCGATGCCAAGGATCACGACGACGCCGTGCATGCCGAGCCCGACGGCAAGGGCGGCTTCGTCATCAGCGTCGCCATCGCCGACGTCGCCCATTACGTCACGCCCGGTTCGGCGCTCGACCGCGAGGCGGCCGTGCGCGGCAATTCGGTCTATTTCCCCGACCGGGTGGTGCCGATGCTGCCCGAGCGCATCTCCAACGATCTGTGCTCGCTGCGCCCGCAGGAAGACCGCGCCGCGCTCGCCGTGCGCATGATCGTCGGCAGCGACGGCCGCAAGAAGTCGCATACGTTCCACCGCATCATGATGCGTTCGGCCGCCCGCCTGTCCTATCAGCAGACGCAATGGGCGATCAGCGGACGCACCGATGAGGACACCGAAGCGCTGGTCACGCCGGTGCTCACGCCGCTCTATGCCGCTTACGAGGCGTTGGCGCGGGCGCGCGCCGAACGGGCGCCGCTCGATCTCGATCTGCCGGAGCGCAAGATCCTGCTCACCGCCCATGGCACCGTCGACCGCGTCATCATGCCGGAGCGGCTGGAGGCGCATCGGCTGATCGAGGAATTCATGATCCTCGCCAACGTCGCGGCCGCCGAGACGTTGGAGAAGGCGCGCATCCCGCTGATCTATCGCGTGCACGACGAGCCGGCGATGGAGCGCGTGGTGGCGCTGCGCGAGTTTCTGCAAACGCTCGATATCAATTTCCCGAAAGCCGGCGCGCTCCGCCCGGAAGCCTTCAACCGCGTGCTCAGCCAAGTGAAGGGCCGCGACGCCGAGCAAAGATCGGAA
>JAKAMD010000278.1 GCA_021823875.1 Pseudomonadota bacterium
GCGGCGAAATCCGGCGATCGCCGTTTCGCCTATGACAGCTACCGCCGCTTCATCACCATGTATTCCGACGTGGTGCTCGGCGTCGGCCACGAGCATTTCGAGGAACTGCTCGACCATCACAAGGAACGCCAGGGTTACAGCCTCGACACCGATCTGACCGCGGACGATTGGGCCGAGCTGGTCGGGCGCTACAAGAAGCGCGTGGTGGAGCAGCTCGGTCATCCGTTCCCGCAGGACCCGCATGAGCAGCTCTGGGGCGCCATCGGCGCGGTCTTCGGTTCCTGGATGAACCAGCGCGCCATCACCTATCGCAAGCTGCACAATCTGCCGGAAAGCTGGGGCACCGCGGTCAACGTGCAGGCCATGGTGTTCGGCAATATGGGCGAGACCAGCGCGACCGGCGTCGCCTTCACCCGCAATCCGTCGACCGGCGAGAAAAAGCTGTACGGCGAATTCCTCATCAACGCACAGGGCGAGGACGTGGTCGCCGGCATCCGCACGCCGCAGGAGATCAGCGAGGCTGCACGCATCGAGGCCGGCTCCGACAAGCCGTCGTTGGAAAAGACGCTGCCCAAGGCCTATGCCGAGCTGACGAAGTTCTACAAGACGCTCGAGCGTCACTACCGCGACATGCAGGACCTCGAGTTCACAGTCGAGCAGGGCAAGCTGTGGATGCTGCAGACCCGCAACGGCAAGCGCACCGCCAAGGCGGCGCTACGCATCGCGGTCGAGCTCGCCAATGAAAAGCTGATCACGAAGGAAGAGGCGGTGCTGCGCGTCGAGCCGCTGACGCTCGATCAGCTTCTGCATCCGACCATCGATCCGCGCGCCCATCGCCGCGTGATCGCCACCGGCCTGCCGGCTTCGCCGGGCGCGGCCACGGGCGAGATCGTGTTCACGTCGGACGAGGCCGCTCAGCTCAAGTCCGACGGCCACAAGGTCATCCTGGTGCGCGTGGAAACCTCGCCGGAGGACATCCACGGCATGCATGCCGCCGAAGGTATTCTCACCACCCGCGGCGGCATGACCTCGCACGCCGCCGTGGTGGCGCGCGGCATGGGCAAGCCCTGCGTCTCCGGCGCCGGCCATATCCGCGTCGATTACGCGGCCAAGACCATGACCGCCGGCAGCCAGACCTTCAAGCAGGGCGATCACATCACCATCGACGGCTCCACCGGCCAGGTGCTCGCCGGCAAGGTGGAGATGATCGAGCCGCAGCTGTCCGGCGAATTCGCCACGCTGATCGGCTGGGCCGATAAGGTGCGCAGGCTCGGCGTGCGCGCCAATGCCGACACGCCGGCCGACGCCAAGGCGGCGGTGCGCTTCGGTGCCGAGGGCATCGGCCTCTGCCGCACCGAGCACATGTTCTTTGACGAACACCGCATCACCGCGGTGCGCGAGATGATCCTGGCGGACGACGAGGCCACGCGCCGCGCCGCGCTCGCCAAGCTCTTGCCGATGCAGCGGGGCGACTTCGCGGCGCTGTTCGAGATCATGGGCGAGCGGCCGGTCACCATCCGCCTGCTCGATCCGCCGCTGCACGAATTCCTGCCGCACGGCGAGGTGGAGATCGCGGAAGTGGCCAAGGCCATGGGCACCGATCCCAAGAAGCTCGCCGCCCGCGCGCAGGAACTCGCCGAGTTCAATCCCATGCTCGGCTTCCGCGGCTGCCGCATCGCGATCGCCTATCCGGAGGTCGCCGAGATGCAGGCGCGCGCCATCTTCGAGGCGGCGGTTGAGGTGCAGAAGAAGACCGGCAAGCCAGTCAAGCCGGAAGTCATGGTGCCGCTGATCGCGACCAAGGCCGAGCTCGACCTGGTCAAGGCGCGCATCGACGCCATGGCTGAGGCGGTGTCGAAGGAGACCGGCGCCAAGCTCGACTACGATGTCGGCACCATGATCGAATTGCCGCGCGCCGCGCTGATGGCCGGCGAGATCGCCGAGAGCGCGGAATTCTTCTCGTTCGGCACCAACGATCTCACGCAGACCACGTTCGGCATCTCGCGCGACGATGCCGCGAGCTTCCTCGGCATCTACACCGCGCGCGGCATCCTGCCGGCCGATCCGTTTGTGTCGATCGACCAGGAGGGCGTCGGTGAACTGGTCAAGATCGGCGTCGAGCGCGGGCGCAAGGTACGGCCGAAGCTGAAGGTCGGCATCTGCGGCGAGCATGGCGGCGATCCCGCCTCGGTCGCCTTCTGCCACGAGGCCAAGCTCGACTATGTGTCGTGCTCGCCGTTCCGCGTGCCGATCGCGCGGCTCGCCGCCGCGCAGGCTGCGCTCGGCAAGGCCGCCGCGAGCCAGGCATAGGGCCGTGTCCCGGGTGCAGCGCAGCGCGTAACGCTGTGAAGCGGTGCGCTGCAGAACCGGGACCGTAGCAAATGCCGTCGCCGGAATGGTCCCGGATCAGCGGCGCACCGCTTCGCTTCGCGGCGCGCTGCACCGCATCCGGGACATGTGGCTAGTGTAGCTAAA
This sequence comes from Pseudomonadota bacterium, assembly GCA_021823875.1. Lineage (GTDB taxonomy): Bacteria > Pseudomonadota > Alphaproteobacteria > Rhizobiales > Xanthobacteraceae > Pseudolabrys. The sequence goes on from JAKAMD010000278.1 coordinate 2,476, forward strand.
AGCCTAAACCGCCACCTTGGCGAGGAAATCCTCGACTTCTTGACGCAGATTGACCACCGCCAGTTCCATCGAGGCGGACGTGTCGCGCACCACTTGCGCCGAGGAACATGCCTCGCTGGTGCCGCCGGCGACCTCACCGAGCACCGCCAGGACATGGTTGGTCCCGTGCGCCGCGCCCGCCACATGCTGCGCGATGTCCGCGGTCGCGACATTCTGCTGCTCCACCGCGGCCGCGACCGCGCTGGTGTGTTGGTTGATCTCCTGCATGCGGGCCGCGACCCGGCGGATCGCCTCGACCGTGCCAGAAGTCGAATCCTGCACCGCCAGGATATGATCGGCGATTCCCTCGGTCGCCTTGGCGGTCTGCACCGCCAGCGATTTGACCTCCGCGGCCACCACGGCAAAACCCCGGCCGGCTTCGCCCGCGCGTGCGGCCTCGATGGTGGCATTGAGCGCGAGCAGATTGGTCTGGCCGGCAATCGTGCAGATCAGCTTGACCACGTCGCCGATCTGTTCCGCGCCGGCGGCGAGGCCGGCGATCTCGCCGTCGGTTGAGCGCGCCTCCTGGGTTGCGCGGCCGACGATATCCTTGGCAAAGGCGAGCTGGTGGCTGATCTCGCTGATTGATTGCGCCAGTTCGTCGGTCGCGGCGGCGGCGCCTTCCACATTGGTCGAGGCTGTGTTGTAAGCCTCGACCGCGCCGCGCGCGCGCGCGCTGCTCTGCTCGGAAGCGCCGAACAGGATGTCGGCGGTCGAGCGCATCGCGCAGGCGCGCCTGCTGACGGTGGCCAGCAACGCCTCGGCCTGCGGGCGGAACTCGGCGATCGCCCCGTCGATGGCAGTACGCCGTTGTTCCTGGTCGCGAATGGCGGCCCGCTCTTCCTCGGCACGGCGCTGTTCGGTGACGTCCTCGTGGGTGGCGACCCAGCCGCCGTCCGGCAGCGGCTCGTTGGTGGCGAGCACGATGCGGCCGTCGCTCGCCGACACAAAAAAGCTCGTGCGTTTGCCCTCGCGCGCGCCTTCAAGGATTTTCCGGCAATAGGCGGCGACGTCGCCGCTGAACAGTCCGGTGTCCTTGCGGTGTTGGATCAGCGCTTGCAGGCTCAAGCCGGGCCGCACGATCTTGGGCGACAGGTTGTACATCTCCACGTAGCGGTGATTGCGCACGAGAATGCGGCCTTGCGCATCGAACATGCACAGGCCTTGCGACATGTTGTCGAGCGCCTCGGCCACCTGGCGGTTCTGTCCGCGCTGTCGCCGGCGCAGGATGATGGCCGAGGCGATGAGCGCGAAGCTCAAGACGCCGAGCAGGGGGCCCGCGGCGACCGAGGACGGAAGGGGGATCAGCATGCCGGCTCGTCTGGAAGTTGCGCCGCGATCAAATCAATAATGTCGCGATACTGAGCGAGCGCCGTTGAGATATCGTTAACCGCTTTGCCGCGGTCGCCGCAGGCAGCACCCCGTTAATCTTTTGTTCACCGCCGGCGTGCGCCACGATGCGACCGCATGCCGTGGTTAACAGCTTCGCAAGGTTAATCGGCTCATAACAAATCCTGTCGCATTGTCGCTGTCGGCGGCAGGCGCGGGAAGCTTGTTGTGGGTCGCGTAAGCGTGCAGCGTAAAGGCTCATATCGGCGGCTATGGCGGCGCAACGCCGCGCGCATGACGCTGTGCGCGCTCTCCTTCGCGCTCATTCCGACTCAAGTCGCATTCCAGGATCTCGGTGCGCTGCTCGCGCATCAGCCGGGCGTGACCAAACGCGCGCACCAGTTCATCCTCAATTCGCCCTTCGGCACCATTCATACCGCCACCTTCAGCCTGCCGCGCCCGCTCGGCACCGGCATTCCGCATCCGCCGATCTATGCGCTCGCCAATTTTGATCCGCTCGACATCGCCCGCTCGATCGGTGCCGAATTGCTCGGTGACCCGAATGGGCCGCTGCAATTCCCCACGGTCAATCGCCGCGACAAGCGCGACTCGCTCCTGCACCTTAAACGCAAGCCGATGCCGCCGATGCCGCCGGAATTGCCGATCAAGCCGATGCCGCTGACGCAGGCCGACGCACCGCTCAAGAGCGAAACCGGGATCGGTCGTTTCGATGCCTACACGCAGTATGAATTCGCGTCCGTCATGGACGAGCCGGCGGATCTGCCCACACCCGTGACTCCGCACACCGATCGTGCGCCGGCCAAAGCCGCCGCCACGCCGCCTGATGGCAGCAAGGCCTCGGCCCGCGTCTATTTCGGCACCACGCCGCTGATTGGCGCGCGCGAACAGCTCAAGCCCTACGCGCCCGGCGAAGCGCCGGTGGTGAAGTCGCTCACGGTGACGGGCGATCCCGATCTCAAGCTCGCCGCGCTCACACCTGCTGACGAAGTGGGCACGGGCGGCGAGAGCGTTGCCAACAAGGGCGAGGTTACCGGCGTCGACCAGCGCCCGAAATCGCCGGCCGAGCGGCTCGGCCTGACCGGCGAGGCGCGCGCCAAGGCGGAGAAGTGTCTC
>JAKAMD010000279.1 GCA_021823875.1 Pseudomonadota bacterium
TTGCCGGACTTGATGACGACGGCGCGCACTTCCGGATGCTCGAAGCGCAGGCGCTGCACCGCATCGTTCAATTCGATGTCGACTCCCAGATCGTAGGAATTGAGCTTGAGCTCGTAATCGCCCATGCCGCCGGCCTGGTCGACATCCATGATCAGGTAGGCGATGTCGCCATCCTGCTCGATGCGCCAATGCCGATAGCGCGCAGGCTCCGTCTGGTAATCGATCGCTGTCATGAACTCTCCCTGAGGCCGCGGCCGCCTGTTGCGGCTTGCCGCGCGTCATGCATTATTTTGCATAGAGATAGCATCGCCCCCGCGACGACACAACAGATATGACGCCGCAGACCGCCCGGTTCCACAAACCCGTGAAAGCGGAACAAGGCAGAATTAAGCTGAAACTCCCGAGAGACGCCGCTGATTTGGAGCCTGGTTCTCCTTCCGCGCGACACCTATTGACCGGCAATATATTTCAGGATACCCCAGAGCCCATGACGACACCCAATCCCGGCCATATCCGCGACACCGACGCCTATCTGCACCGGCTGGGCGAGCGCGTGCGCACGCTGCGCAATCAGCGCGGCATGTCGCGCAAGGTCCTCGCTCAGCACGCCAAAGTATCGGAACGCTATCTGGCGCAGCTCGAAACCGGCAAGGGCAACGGCTCCATCGTGCTGCTGCGGCGGATCTCACGCGCTATCGGCCTGCCGGTGACCCAGCTCGTCACAGAGGGCGGCGACCCGCCGCTCGATCTGGTCCTGCTCACGCAATTCCTCGAGCGCCTCCGGCCTGATGCGCTGAGCGATGCACGCGCGCTGCTGCTGGAGCATTTCGGCGAGCCGCAAGAGGACCTGCGCCGAGGCCGCATCGCCCTGATCGGCCTGCGCGGCGGCGGTAAATCGACGCTCGGCCGCCTGCTGGCGGCGCGGCTCGACGTGCCTTTCATCGAGCTCGACCGCGAGATCGAGCGGCGGGCCGGCGCCCGCTTGAACGAAATCTTCGACATGTTCGGCCAGGAGACCTTCCGCCGCGCCGAGCGCGAGGCGCTGGAAGAGGTGCTCAACCAGCACCGTCATTTCGTGCTGGCGACCGGCGGCAGCATCGTCACCGAGCCGGGCACGCTGGAACTGTTGCTGACGTCCTGCTTCACGGTGTGGTTGCGCGCGGAGCCGGGCGAACACATGAAGCGGGTGATGGAGCAAGGCGACATGCGGCCGATGGCCAACAGCGCCCGCGCCATGGAGGACCTGGTCGCCATTCTCAGGAGCCGCGAGCCGCTCTATGCCAAGGCGGAGGTGGCGCTGGTCACCAGCGGCAAGTCGCCCGAGCAGAATCTGGCCGAGCTATTGCGTATCGTGCCGGTTTCCGATAGCCGCATCGCGCGTATTCCGGCGTAACAGCCGGCACAAAATGCAGGGGGCCGGCCAGCGCCGGAGCGAATAGGATGAGCGAGACCATCAAGACCGACGTCGTGATCATCGGTGCGGGGCCGGTCGGCCTGTTCGCGGTGTTCGAACTCGGCCTGCTCGATATCAAGGCGCATCTGGTCGACATTCTCGACAAGGTCGGCGGCCAATGTGCCGAGCTTTATCCGGAAAAGCCGATCTACGACATTCCCGGCATCCCGCAGATCTCCGGCCAGGGCCTGGTCGAGGCGCTGATGGAGCAGATCAAGCCGTTCGGGCCGACCTTCCATATCGGTGAGATGGTGACCATGGTCGAAAAGGACGGCGAAGCCGCGTTCCGCGTCGGCACCGACGCCGGCAAGGTGTTCGAGTGCAAGGCGGTGGTGATCGCGGCCGGCGGCGGCTCGTTCCAGCCCAAGCGGCCGCCGATCAACGGCATCGAGCCCTACGAGGAAAAGTCGGTGCACTATGCCGTGCGCAAGATGGATCACTTCCGCGACAAGAAAATTCTGATCGTCGGTGGCGGCGATTCTGCGCTCGACTGGACGCTCAACCTGCAGCCGATCGCCAAGCGGCTGACCCTGGTGCACCGGCGCGACGAATTCCGCGGCGCGCCCGACAGCGTTAACAAGATGCGCGCGCTGGTCGCCTCCGGCGACATGGACCTGAAGATCGGCCAGGTCACCGATCTCGAAGGCGCCGACGGCCAGCTCCACGCCGCCAGCATCAAGGAAAAGGACGGCAGCACGAACCGCATCGAGGTCGACGCCATGCTGCCCTTCTTCGGGCTGACCATGAAGCTCGGCCCGGTCGCCGAGTGGGGGCTCGATCTGGAGAACAACCTGATCCCGGTCGACACCGCCGCTTTCGAAACCAGCGTCCCTGGCCTGTTCGCCATCGGCGACATCAACACCTATCCGGGCAAGCTCAAGCTGATCCTGTCCGGATTCCATGAAGGCGCGCTGATGGCGCAGAAGGCCTACCACTACGTCTATCCGGAAAAGAAGCTGGTGTTCCAGTACACCACCTCCTCCACCAACCTGCAGAAGAAACTCGGTGTGGCATGAGCGACGTGCAGGAAGTCTCCCGATCGGCCGAGGTGAATAGCGACACTAAGCCCAAGATCACTTTCATCGATCATGACGGCACTGTACACACGGTCGAGGCCGAGATCGGCTCGACCGTGATGGAGACGGCGCTACGGAACGACGTCAGCAGCATCGTCGCCGAATGCGGTGGTTCCTGCACCTGCGCCACCTGCCTTGTCCATGTCGACGAGAAGTGGAGCACAATGGTCGGCCCGCCCTCGGCGGAAGAAGAGGAAATGCTCGACGCCGCCTTCGAGGTGAAGCCGACCTCACGCCTGTGCTGCCAGATCAAGGTGACGAAAGAGCTCGACGGCCTGGTGGTACACACGCCGGCCTATCAGGGGCGCTGACGCCGGAACGACACAACAAGCAGGCTGGGGGCGGCCGAAATTCACGGAACCTGTCATGGCCGAGCCTGATTTTCTGCAACCGACTCCTTACGTCGACAGCAATAATGCCGGGGTCCAGGCCTTCGCGCGCACGGCGGTCGACGGCATCACCGGCGAAAAGGCGCGCGCTATCGCGCTTTATCATGCGGTGCGCGACGGCATCGCCTACGATCCCTATCTCGACTACACCGACCGCGACGTGTTCCGCGCCAGCGCCGTGCTGGCCATCAAGCGCGGCTTCTGCATCGGCAAATCCGCGCTGCTGGCAGCCAGCGCGCGCTCGCTCGGCATCGCCGCGCGTCCCGGCTTCGCCGACGTGCGCAACCATCTGACCTCCAAGCGGCTGCGTGAATTGGTCGGCAGCGACGTCTTCCTCTGGCACTCCTATACCGAGCTTAAGATCGACGGCGCCTGGGCGAAATGCACACCGGCTTTCGACAGCGCGCTGTGTGCGCGCGCCAAGATCGCGCCGCTCGAATTCGACGGCGTCAGCGATTCTTTGTTCCATCCCTTCGATCCGGCTGGCCGACGCCACATGGAATATCTCAAGGACCGCGGCACCTTTGTCGACGTTCCAGTCGACGCGATTTTGGCCGATTTCCAGCGCCACTATGCGCGGCTGCTGGAGAGCGGCAAAGCCGGCGGCAATTTCCAGGCTGAGGTTGGCACCTGAAATCATCGGCCAGAGTAACAAAACCGGACGTACAGGCCGCACCACCGCCAGCCGACATAAAGGAAGACATCAATGGCTGATATCGGCATCGAAAAGTCTGGCCATGTCGCGCTAGTCGAGATCCAGCGCCCGCCCAACAATTTCTTCGACGTCGCACTGATCCAGGAGATCGCCACGGCCTTCGAGGCGTTCGATCAGGACAGCAACATCCGCGCCGTCGTGCTGGCGGCGCAGGGTAAGGTGTTCTGCGCCGGCGCTAATTTCGGCGACGGTTCGACGCCCGACGACAAGGAACACCCGCCCGGCGATCTCAAGCGGCCCGAGGCGGTGCAGAATCTCTATATCGAGGGCAACCGGCTGTTCCGCACCAAGAAGCCGATCGTCGCCGCGGTTCAGGGCGCGGCGGTCGGCGGCGGCCTGGGGCTCGCCATGGTGGCGGACTTCCGCGTCACCTGCCCGGAAGCGCGCTTCGTCGCCAATTTCACCCGGCTCGGCTTCCATCCCGGCTTCGGGCTCACGGTCACCCTGCCCGCCGTGATCGGGCCGAGCAAGGCGGCGCTGATATTCTACACCAGCCGCCGCGTGCCGGGCGACGAGGCTTACGCCATGGGTCTCGCCGACGTGCTGGTGCCGCAGGATCAGGTGCGCGACGCGGCGCTCAAGCTTGCCGCCGAAATCGCCGAGAATTCGCCGCTCGGGGTGACGGCAACCCGCGCGTCCTTGCGCGGCGATCTCGCCGACCGCGTGCTGAAGGCGACCGAGCACGAGCTTGTCGAACAGACGCGGCTGCGCCAGACCGCCGACTTCGCGGAAGGTGTGAAGGCAGTGGCGGAACGCCGACTGCCGAAGTTCGAGGGGCGTTGAGCAGCCCACCGGCAGGCGTCATGTCCGCGCTTGTCGCGGGCATCCACGATTTACCGTCTTGCAGCGTGCAAAGACGTGGATGGCCGGGACAAGCCCGGCCATGACGATAAGAGCGAGCCGCTGATCAAATCTGCTCCGGCACCATCTTGATCGCGCCGCAGGGGCATTCGGTGGCGCACAATCCGCAGCCCTTGCAGTAATCGTAATTGAACTTGAAGCGGTTGCCCGGGCCGAGCTTGATGACGGCGTTGTCGGGGCAGACGCCGTAGCAATTGTCGCATTCGAAGCAATTGCCGCAGGACAGGCATCGGCGCGCCTCATAGAGCGCGTTGGTCTCGTCGAGCCCGCCCTGCACCTCCTCGAAGGTGTTTTGCCGGCGTGCCGTTTCGATCGTCGGCCGCACCGTCTTCGGGGCATCGGCGTAATACCAGGTATTGAGCTTGTCGAACGAGGCCAGCTCGTGCTTCTCGGCCGGCGCAAAGGTCTCGCCGCGCAGCCAGGCGTCGATATTGCGCGCCGCCTTCTTGCCGTG
>JAKAMD010000280.1 GCA_021823875.1 Pseudomonadota bacterium
TTCAGCGCCGCCTCGAACGGCCGCATGCCGCCCTCGATGTGGCGCACGATGTTCTCCAGCATGACGATGGCGTCGTCGACCACGAAGCCCACCGACAACGTGAGCGCCAGCAGCGTCATGTTGTTGATGGAGAAGCCGAAGGCGTACATCGCCGCGCAGGTACCGACCAGCGACACCGGTACCGCCAGCGCCGGAATGATGGTGGCGGAAAGCTTCCGCAGGAACAGGAAGATCACCATGATGACGAGACTGACCGCGATCGCCAGCGTCTCCTGCACGTCGGACACCGCTGCGCGGATCGAGATCGAGCGGTCGAACAGCGGATGCATCTCGATCGCCGGCGGCACCTGCGCGCGCATGGCCGGCAGCGCGTTGCGCACCTGGTCGACCACCGCGACCGTATTGGCGTCGGGCTGGCGCTGGATCGCCAGCACGATGGCGCGCGCGTCATTGAACCAGGTGGCTATCTTGTTGTTCTCGACGCTGTCGATGACGTTGGCGACCTGGTTGAGCTTGACCGGCGCGCCATTCCGATAGGCCACCACGACGTTGCGGTAGTCGGCCGCCTTGCGCATGGCACCGGTGGCGAGCAGCGTCACCGCCTGCTTGTCACCTTGCAGCGTGCCGACCGGGGCGTTGGAATTGGTCGAGGCGACAACCTGGCGGATGTCCTCAAGCGAGATGTTGCGGGCGGCGGCGGCCACCGGATCGGCTTGCACCCGCACGGCGAATTTCTGCGCGCCATAGACCAGCACCTGGGCGATGCCGGGCATCTGCGAGATCTGCGGCGCCAGCACCGTCTCGGCGTAATCGTCGATCGCCGACAGCGGCATGGTGTCGGAACGCATCGACACATAGAGCACCGGAAAATCACCCGGATTGACCTTGCGGAAGAACGGCGGGGTGGTCATCTCGACCGGCAGCCGCCGCTGCGCCACGGCGAGCGCGGTCTGCACATCGAGCGAGGCGCCGTCGATATTGCGACCGAGATCGAACTGAATGGTGATCTGGGTGGTGCCGAGCGACGACGACGAGGTCATCGACGAGATGCCGGAAATGGTCGACAACTGGCGCTCGATCGGCGAAGCGACCGAGGCGGCCATGGTCTCCGGGCTTGCGCCGGGCAGCGTGGCGGTGATCTGGATGGTGGGGAAATCGACCGCCGGCAGCGCCGCCACCGGCAAGAGCCGATAGGCGAAGGCGCCGAATACGATCAGCGACGCCGTCATCAGTGTCGTCAACACCGGGCGGCGGATACAGGTTTCCGAAAGGGTCATGGGCGTCAGCTTCCGGCGGGCTTGGTCGCGGGCTTGGACGCAGGCCTCGGTGGCCGCACGCTGACGCGAGTGCCGTTCGACAACAGCAATTGTCCCTCGACCACCACGGTCTCACCACCTTTGAGTCCGGACGCGATCACCGACTCACTGCCGACCTGTCGGGCGACGGACACATGCTGGATCTTGGCGGCATTTTTATCGACGACGAAGACAAAACTGCCGGTCTGGCTGACTTGCACCGCGGTCGAAGGCACCACCACCGCTTGTTCGGTGCGCAGCGTCATCTCGGTGGTAACCAGCGTTCCTGGCCACAGCAACTCATCTTTGTTGGGCATGACGGCACGCAGCGTCGCCATACCGGTCGCGGCGTCGACCGTATTTTCAATCATGCTCACCTGGCCTTCCGCGCGCTGCTTGGTACCGGGCACGATTGCATCGACGCCGGCCGACTTGGCGGCAAGCGCTTGGCGGATTTCCGGCAGCTCCTTCTGCGGCACCGTGAAGCTGACATAGACTGGCGATATCTGGATGATGGTCGCCATCGGGCTGGTATCGGCTTGGCGCACGAAATTGCCGACCTTTACATTGGCCATGCTGATGTGGCCGGCGATTGGCGCGGTGATGGTGCAATAGCTACGTTGCACCTGCAGGTTTTGCAGCAGGCCCTGATCGGCCTTGGTCGCCGCGGTAAAGACGTCGGCCTGGGTCTTGGCGTTGTCGCGATTGACAATCGGCGTTGCGCCCTTGGCGACCAGATCGGTGTAGCGCCGAAAATCACGCATGGCCCCTTCGTACTGGGCCTGGTCGCGCGCAATCGCGCCCTGCGTCTGCGCGATCTGCGCATCGATCGCCCGGCAGTCGAGGGTGAACAAGAGATCGCCCTTGTTCACATGAGCGCCGTCCTGGAAATGAACCCCGACGATGGTGGTGTCGACCCGGGTCTTGAGGGCAACGCTGGCGATCGGCGTGACGGTCCCGAGCGCATCGACGCGGATCGGAACTTGTTTGCGCACGGCCTTCGCCACTTCCACCGGGATCACCCGGTTGGCCCTGCCGGGCACACGCGCGGCGGCGCGTTCCGTCGGCCAGTTGCTGTGAACGAGCACGCCAATACCAATGAGGGCGAGCGCGCCGACCCCAATGACCACCGTTGCCTTGCGCATCTTTTGCTTATTCGGCCCGGGCGTTTTGGGCCCACCCCGGGCGCTCCCTGATTCCGCGGATTAACCTGGATCCAGCTCAGTCTTGACGAACTTTTCGGTCTTAATCTTGATCTTTTCGGGCCGTTTCCGGCCGACCCTTAGCACATAAACGGCCGTCCGTGCATATTCCTGCGGTCGCTGGTAAACCCGGTGCGCTTCCTTCTTTCGCACCGCAGCGGGATTTCGAGCCATGCGCATCGCCACCTGGAACGTGAACTCCATCCGTCAGCGCATGGACAGCCTGCAGGCCTGGCTGAAGGAGCGTGAACCCGACATGGTCTGCCTGCAGGAGATCAAATGCACCGACGACGCCTTCCCGCGCGAGCCGCTGGAAGCGCTCGGCTACAACGTGGCGGTGCACGGGCAGAAGACCTTCAACGGCGTGGCGCTGCTCTCCAAGCTGCCGTTCGACGAGGTGGCGCCCGGCCTGATCGGCGACGACGGCGACGTGCAGGCGCGCTTCCTGGAGGCGCTGGTATCGGCCAAACAGGGCGTCGTGCGGCTCGTGAGCCTCTATCTGCCCAATGGCAATCCGGCGCCGGGCGATAAATATACCTATAAACTCAATTGGATGGATCGGCTTATTAAATTTTCACGTGATCGTCTGACGCTGGAAGAGCCGTTCGTCCTGGCCGGCGATTTCAACGTCATCCCCGAGGCGCGCGACGCCAGGCGGCCGGAATCCTGGGTGACGGACGCGCTGTTCCTGCCGGCCACCCGCGAGAAGTTCCGCGCGCTCACCAATCTCGGCTTCACCGACGCGCTCCGCGCGGCGAGCGACGACGCCGGGCTCTACACCTTCTGGGATTATCAGGCCGGCGCCTTCCAGAAAAACGACGGCATCCGCATCGACCACCTGCTGCTGTCGCCGCAGGCCGCCGACCGGCTCACCGACGTCGGCATCGACCGCCATGTGCGCGGCTGGGATAAGCCGTCCGACCATGTGCCGGTCTGGGTGGATCTGGAAATCACGCCGCGCTGAACGGGCGGCCCGGCGCCCTGCTCACGCCGGGCGTCTCAGCTCGCCTTGGCGAATTCGTCTTCCGCGGCCACCTGCGACAAGACTGCCTTCATGGCCAAGGCGGTGCTTTGGTCGATCTCGTTGATGATTCCGCCGATCGCCTCGATCTCCACCACCGCGTCCTTGGTCGTCCTCAGCACGCGTTTCATGTAGTCGGAGATTTCCTTGGTCGCCCCGGCGGTCTGGTTCGAGAGGGCTTTGACCTCCTGCGCCACCACCGCGAAGCCCTTGCCGGACTCGCCGGCATGCGCCGCTTCGATGGCCGCATTGAGCGCGAGCAGGTTGGTCTGCGAGGCGATGGTGCCGATCAGGTCGACCGAGTTGCCGATACGTTCGGCCGCCGCGCTGAGTTCCTTGATGGTGCGGTTGGCTTCGTCGGCGCGCGTCACCGCCTGCCGCGCGATCTGGCTCGAGCGATCGACACCTTGGCGGATGTCGTCGCCGGCGGCATCGAAGGCGGCCGCCCGCTTCTGGATCGCCACCGTGGCCTCGTTGATCGAGGCGGCGGCGTTGTCGAGCATGCCGTTGAGCCCTTCGCGCAGAATGCGCCGGTAGTATTTGTGGTGGCGCACCGCATCCATCGCGGCGCTGGCTTCGCGCACGAAGGCATCGCAGCGATCGATCATGTCGTTGATCGCATGCTGGGCGGCGGCATCCTTGCCGGTCCCCGGAATGCCGATCAGACGCGCCTCGAAATTGCCCTTGCTGATTTCGCGGCAGGCCGCGGTGATCTTGTCGAGCACCTCCGAATAGTCGGCTACGGCATTCTGAACAGGGCGCACAGCCGGTTCCGCCATCACTGGCTCCGAGTCAAATGCCCGCTCGGGCTCCGGCACCATGGCCACGCGGCCGCCCGGCGCGAAGTTCGCAGTTCCCTCCGCGTCACTCGACAAGGGCACGAGATGGCCGCCCTGACGACGTGCCTTCAGCACCCAGATAAATGACAAGGCGCTTGCCGCCAGCGCCGTCGCGGCCGCGACCAGCTCAGCCGTTTCCCAGCCGAGCAGGCCGAAAACCAGCGCCGCCAGCGTGGCCAGCAGCGTCGCCCCCGTCCCAAGCAAAAGCCTAAAGCGAAAAGATGAACTCGTCATAGCTCATGTTCTTCGATTTCAGGTGATTCAAAACCATGGCGTAGCCGGCCGCGAGTTCGGCCTGGCCGTTATGGTGACGGCGCTCTTCCTGCAGCACCGCCGCGTAGAGCGGGATGATGGTCGTCTCGAGAATCCGCCGGTCGGGAACACGGCGGCTGGAGTGAAAGGCAACGATGCGGCCGTTACGGTCAAACGACGGCGTCACATGCGCGAACACCCAGTAATAGGCGCCGCTCTTGGCCAGGTTCTTCACGTAAGCGAAGATCTCGCGGCCATCGAGGATCACGTCCCATAACAGCTTGAACACCGCCCGCGGCATGTCGGGATGGCGGATGATGTTGTGCGGCTGCC
>JAKAMD010000281.1 GCA_021823875.1 Pseudomonadota bacterium
TACTACAACATCATCTACGTCCTCGTCGACGACGCGAAGAAGGCGATGTCCGGCCTGCCCGAGCCGACGCTGCGCGAGACCATGCTGGGCAATGCGCAGATCCTGGAAGTGTTCAAGGTGTCCAAGGTCGGCAATGTGGCGGGCTGCAAGGTCACCGACGGCACCGTCGAGCGCGGCGCCAATGTGCGGCTGATCCGCGACAACGTCGTGGTGCACGAGGGCAAGCTCTCGCAGCTCAAGCGCTTCAAGGACGACGTGCGCGAGGTCGGCTCGGGCATGGAATGCGGCATGGCCTTCGAGAACTACCAGGACATGCGGCAAGGTGACGTTATCGAATGCTACCGGGTGGAGACGATTCAACGCTCGCTGTGAGTCCAAGTCTCACGCGCGCATAGATTTTCGCTCCGCCATTTCCACCGTCATGCCCGGCCTTGTGCCGGGCATCCACGACTTCTTTTGCTTGCTTCACCGGGAAGGAAGCAAGACGTGGATGGCCGGGATAAGCCCGGCCATGACGCTATGAAAGCCTAATGCAATGACGAAACACAAACACACCCGCGACAGCAGTCCCGGCGGCTCGCAGCGCCAGTTGCGCGTCGGCGAACTGGTGCGCCACGCGATCGCCGAGATGCTCATGCGCGGCGATGTGCATGATCCGGTCCTGGAATCGCACATGATCACGGTTCCGGAAGTGCGCATGAGCCCCGATCTCAGGCTGGCGACCATCTACGTCATCCCGATGGGCGGCCATGACGCCGAGGCCGTGGTCGCGGCCTTCGAGCGCCACAAGAAATACTTGCGCGCCGAGATCGCCCACCGGGTCAATTTGAAGTTCGCGCCCGACATCCGTTTCCGCGCCGACGACCGCTTCGCGGAAGCCGAACGCATCGACAAACTGTTGCATTCGCCCGAAGTGGCGCGCGATTTGACCAAGAACGACGGGAAAGACGACGAGTGAACCAGGACGAAGTCAAGGAGCGCGCGCCAGCCGCGGACGCCGACGCTGCGCGCGCGCCGCGTGATGGCGGCCGCAGGCGGCCCAAGAAACAGTTCAAGCGCGACAAGCGCGACGTGCATGGCTGGGTCGTGCTCGACAAGCCGGTCGGCATGACCTCGACCCATGCGGTCAGCATCATCAAGCGGCTGTTCTCGGCCCGGCGCTGCGGCCATGCCGGCACCCTCGACCCGCTCGCCTCCGGCGCGCTGCCGATCGCCATGGGGGAGGCGACCAAGACCGTCCCTTTCGTGATGGACGGTCACAAACTGTACCGTTTTACCATCCGGTGGGGCGAGGAGCGCGACACCGATGACGCCGAGGGCCGGGTCACCGAGACCAGCGACAAGCGCCCGACCGCCGACGAGATCCGCGCCCTGCTGACGGCCTATATCGGCATCATCCAGCAAGTGCCGCCGCGCTATTCCGCCATCAAGATCGAGGGCGAACGGGCCTATGACCTGGCCCGCGACGGGGAAACCGTCGAATTGGCCGCCCGGCCGGTCGAAATCACCCGGTTGGAGCTGGTCGGCATGCCCGACGCCGACCATGCCGAACTCGAGGCCGAATGCGGCAAGGGCACCTATGTCCGCTCGCTGGCCCGCGATCTGGGCCGGGCTTTGGGCTGTTTCGGCCATGTCAGCGCCTTGCGGCGGGTGGCGGTGGGCCCGTTTACCGAGCAAACCATGATTTTACTGGCGGATCTGGAGGCCATGTGCCAGAAAGCCGCCGCCGGCGAGGGAAGCCTCGCCGACGCACTCATGCCCGTCGAGACCGCGCTGGACGACATCCCGGCGCTGGCCGTCAGCCGGGCTGATGCGGCGAGGCTGCAACGCGGCCAAGCCGTTCTCGTGCGCGGACGGGACGCTCCCATTCTCCAGGGGCCAGCCTATGTCACGGTGGAGGGCCACCTGCTGGCTCTGGCCGACATGGAGCATGGCGAGATCGTTCCCAAGCGCGTGTTCAACCTCACCGGCCTGGTAGGCAGAGCCGGACCGAAGAAAGGATGACCGATGTCGGTTGCCCCCGGCCGTAAGGCCGAAGTGATCAAGGAATTTGCCAAGAAGCCCGGCGATACGGGATCGCCTGAAGTGCAGATCGCGATCCTCTCCGAACGGATCACCAATCTCACCGAGCACTTCAAGAGCCACGCCAAGGACAATCATTCGCGCCGCGGTCTGCTCAAGATGGTGAGCCAGCGCCGGCAGTTGCTCGATTATCTGCGGCGTTCCAACGAAGCGAGCTACAAGAGCTTGATCGACAAGCTCGGCATCCGCCGTTGATTTGTACCCGCGCGCGGATGTCAGGGCCGTGCGCGTTTCACCGAAGCGAACGCACGTGGTGCGTTCGCTAATTGAACCAGCGGCGATGCGCGCCGCCGGACATGATGCAAAGGCCGATAAGGATCGGCGCTTTGCCCGAACGGCCAGGTTCGAAACGCCATGGCAGGATCGCCAGACGCTGTTGCCTCCCGCATTCGCGGTGCCGCGCGACAGCCTCTCGCCGTCTTGCTCATGGCTTTCGGAGTGGCCCTGAGAACCATGAGAGAAAAAATCAATGTTCGATATCCATCGAGTTGAGCTCGATTGGGGTGGGCGCAAGCTCACTCTGGAAACCGGCCGCATGGCACGTCAGGCCGATGGCGCCGTGCTCGCCAGCTACGGTGAGACCACCGTCATCGCGACCGTGGTCGCGGCGAAGGCGCCGAAGGAAGGCGTCGACTTCATGCCGCTGACCGTTAATTATCAGGAGAAGTTCTACGCCGCCGGCCGCATTCCTGGTGGTTATTTCAAGCGCGAAGGCCGTCCGACCGAAAAAGAGACGCTGACCTCGCGCCTGATCGACCGGCCGGTGCGGCCGCTGTTCGCCGACGGCTGGCGCTGCGACACGCAGGTGATCATCACCACGCTGTCGCACGATCTCGAGAACGATCCGGACATCGTCGCCATGGTGGCGGCTTCCGCCGCGCTGACCATCTCCGGCGTGCCCTTCATGGGCCCGATCGGCGGCGCCCGCGTCGGCTTCATCAACAACGAATACGTTCTCAACCCGCAGCTCGACGAAATGGTCGAGAGCCAGCTCGACCTCGTGGTCGCCGGCACCAGCGATGCAGTGCTGATGGTGGAATCGGAAGCCAAGGAGCTGTCCGAGGACATCATGCTGGGCGCGGTGATGTTCGGGCACCGGCACTTCCAGCCGGTGATCGAAGCGATCATCAAGCTCGCCGAGAAGGCCGCCAAGGAGCCGCGCGAGCTGACGCTGCCTGACGATTCCGCGCTCGAAAAGGAAATCCTCGGCCTGGTCGAGCAGGACCTGCGCAAGGCCTATTCGATCCCGCAGAAGATGGAGCGCCAGAACGCCGTCGCCGCCTGTAAGGAAAAGGTGATGGCGCACTACTTCCCCGAGGGCGCCGAGAACCCGGAATACAATAAGCAGCGCATTGGCGGCGTGTTCAAGGAACTCGAAGCCAAGATCGTGCGCTGGAACATCCTCGACACCGGCAACCGCATCGACGGCCGCGACGTGAAGACCGTGCGCCCGATCGTTGCGGAAGCGGGCGTGCTGCCGCGCGCACACGGCTCGGCGCTGTTCACCCGCGGCGAGACCCAGGCGCTGGTCGTCGCCACGCTGGGCACCGGCGAGGACGAGCAGTGGATCGACGCCTTGCAGGGCACCTACAAGGAATCGTTCCTGCTGCACTACAACTTCCCGCCCTTCTCCGTCGGTGAGACGGGCCGCATCGGCTCGCCCGGCCGCCGCGAGATCGGCCACGGCAAGCTCGCCTGGCGCGCCATCCATCCGATGCTGCCGACGGCGGCGGAGTTCCCCTATACCATCCGCCTCGTCTCCGAGATCATGGAGTCGAACGGCTCCTCGTCGATGGCGACCGTCTGCGGTTCGTCGCTGGCGCTGATGGATGCCGGCGTGCCGCTGAAGCGGCCGACCGCCGGCATCGCCATGGGCCTGATCCTGGAAGGTGAGCGCTACGCGGTGCTCTCCGACATCCTCGGCGACGAGGACCATCTCGGCGACATGGACTTCAAGGTGGCCGGCACCGAGCACGGTGTCACCTCGCTGCAGATGGACATCAAGATCGCCGGCATCACCGAGGAGATCATGAAGGTCGCTTTGGCTCAGGCTAAAGACGGCCGCATGCACATCCTCGGCGAGATGGGCAAGGCTCTCACCGCCGCACGCGCGGAACTCGGCGAGCACGCCCCGCGCATCGAGATGTTCAAGATCCCGACCGACAAGATCCGCGAAGTGATCGGCACCGGCGGCAAGGTGATCCGCGAGATCGTCGAGAAGACCGGCGCCAAGATCAACATCGAGGACGACGGCTCGGTGAAGGTGGCTTCGGCCTCCGGCGATGCCATCAAGGCCGCGGTCAACTGGATCAAGTCGATCGCCTCCGATCCCGAGCCCGGCCACATCTATGAGGGCACGGTCGTCAAGGTGATGGACTTCGGCGCCTTCGTGAACTTCTTCGGCGCCCGCGACGGTCTGGTGCACATCAGCCAGTTGGCGCCGCGCCGGGTGAACAAGGTCACCGACGTCGTCAAGGAAGGCGACAAGGTCAAGGTGAAGCTCTTGGGCATGGACGAGCGCGGCAAGGTGCGCCTGTCGATGAAGGTTGTGGACCAGGACACCGGCGAGGATCTCGAAGCCAAGCAGAAGGCTGAAGGGACTTCCGAGCAGCCGGCGGAAACCGGCGCGGCGGAATAAGCTTCGCTACATCGAATGCGAAAGGGCGGCCCCGGTGGCCGCCCTTTTTATTTGCGGCCGCGCTATCCGGGTCGCCGCCAACCCCTTCCGGTAAAAGCGTTTTTTGATCGTGGTCGCAACGATGAACCTGCCGCCGGTCTGACGTCACTCATAAGGGAGAGCGCCAAGCGCCTCCGGGAAAACCCGGGAAAAAAATACCAAGAGACGGGAGT
>JAKAMD010000282.1 GCA_021823875.1 Pseudomonadota bacterium
CATCTGCCTCGGCGAGGCGCGCAACAACGGCGCGCATCTGCCGGTCACCGCTTTGGTCGACCAGTTCTATTCGGAAGTGCAGGCGATGGGCGGCAAGCGCTGGGATACGTCGAGCCTGATCGCGCTGCTGGAGAAGTAAGCGGTCCTAGAATTCAACCACTGGGCCACCGGCGGCAGTCAGCACGCTGGCGGCTTTGCTGGAATGTGGGTTCGTGGGCTGACACCCGCGCCCCGGAATGACGGCGGTTACGCCTTCGCGCTCGGCCGCGCCGACACCGCGGCATGCCAGCGCTTCACGTTGTCGAGGTTTTCCGGCATCACGATGCGCGACGGTTTCATGAAATCGTACGCGACCAGAGCCGTGATGTCGGCGACCGAAAAGCGGTCACCGGCGATGAACTCGCGCGTAGCCAGTTCCTTTTCCAGCAGCTCGAGGAACCAGATCGCGCGCGGCCGCATGGCCTCCGCGTAGGCCGGGATCTGCGGCACCTCCAATTCCTTCATCGCGGGATGCAGATGGCGGAACACAGCCGCCACATTGGCGAAGTAATTGATCTCGCAACGCCGGTTCCACATCTCCACGAGGGCGATCTCCTTCGCCCCGACCCCGAACAGCGGCGGCTCCGGCTGCAGCACCTCGAAATAGCGGCAGATGGCGATCGACTCGGCGATCACCGTGCCGTCGTCGAGCACCAGCGCCGGCATGCGCTGGAGCGGGTTAATCGCCGTGTATTCCGGCGTCTTGTGCTGCATCGCCATCATGTCGACCTGCTCGGTCGGCACTGAAATGCCCTTTTCGGCGAGAAAAATGCGGGTCCGCCGTGGATTGGGCGCCAACCGGCTGTCGTAAAGTTTCATGGATGCCATTCCTCCCGTTCTTGTTGAGCCCGAGCCGAGCATGGGGACGGAACCCTGTCAAAGGGCCGGTTAAAAATCGTTAACCAGAGTCTTTAGCCGCCTCTTAAGCTTGGTCTTAAGGATTTTGCGGGAGGTTGGAGGCTGGGATTCCAGCGTAAAAAGCGTAACTTGATGCCAATTCCAGGAGAACAGCCCGATCTTGCCGCGCTCCCACCGGAGACTTCGCCGGTAAAGCGCCGCCTTGCCGCACAATATGTGCGCGACGCGCGCGACCGGTTGACCTCGTCCAGCGGTACGCGGCCGGCCTTCGACTATGAGCTGTTGCGCCAATACGCGCAAAACCGTCTGTCGGCCTCGTTGGTGATCCTGCTCCTGGTCGCCACCGTCGGCTTCCTGTCGAGCCTTTGGACAGGAGCACTGCAGGCCGGGGCCTGGACCGGATCAGTGCTGGTGATCCACGCGGTGATCATCACCAAGTGCAAGCAATTCCTCGATCTGCCGCCGACCCAGGTGTCCTACCGGGTCTGGCGTCTACGCTTCGTGATGCTCGACCTTTTCTACGGGCTGGCGTGGATGTTCATCCTCATCCATCCGTTCAGCTCCGACGAAAGCTCGAACACCTTCATGCTGTTCGTGATGCTGCTGGTGGTGGCGGTATCCAGCATGTTGGCGTCGAGCCTGCCAATGGCCGTGTTCGCCGCCACCTTTCCGGTCACCGCCGCCATCGCGCTCGACTTCATCCTGCACGGGAGCTTGCGCAATTACATCCTCGCCATCATGGCGCTGACGGCGCAGGGCTATTTCGCCGTGCTGGCCTACCGCCTTTATTCGACCACGCTGGCGACGCTCGAAGCCCGCGCGGAAAAGGACGCGTTGATCGGCGAACTCGAACAGGCCAAAGCCATCTCCGACGAGGCGCGCATGCGGGCGGAATCCGCCAATATCTCCAAATCGCGCTTCCTCGCCCAGATGAGCCATGAGCTCAGAACGCCGCTCAATGCCATCCTCGGCTTCTCCGAGGTCATGAAGACGGAAGTGTTCGGCGAGCATACGGTCCCGGCCTACAAGGAATATTCCGCCGATATTCACAGTTCCGGCGTGCACCTGCTCGGGCTGATCAACGAGATTCTCGATCTGTCGCGCATCGAGGCCGGCCGCTACGAGCTGAACGAGGAATCGATTTCGCTCGTCGCCATCGTCGAGGACTGCCATCACCTGCTCAAGTTGCGCGCCAGCAACCGCGGCATCCATATTCGCGAGATGTTCGAAAAGGATCTACCGCGGCTATGGGCGGATGAACGCGCGGTCCGCCAAGTCTGTCTCAATCTCTTGTCGAACGCGATCAAGTTTACGCCGCAGGGCGGCGAGATCTGGCTCAAGGTCGGCTGGACTGCGTCAGGCGGACAGTATCTGAGCGTGAAGGATACTGGCCCCGGCATTCCGGAAGAGGAAATCCCGATCGTGCTGGCCTCGTTCGGACAAGGCTCGAACTCGATCAAATCCGCCGAACAGGGCGCCGGCCTCGGCTTGCCGATCGCCAAAAGCCTGATCGACATGCATGGCGGCACTTTCACGCTGAAATCCAAGCTGCGCATTGGTACCGAAGTCATCGTGACGTTCCCGCCCGAACGCGTGGTGGCGGCCATGGCGCCCATGACCCAATCGCCGCCGATTGCCCCGAAAGAGGGCGAGCCGATCCTGACTCCGGAGGAAAGGCAGCGTCTCAGCCGACGTCCCCTCTTCCGCGCCGGAACCTGAGCGAACCAAGAGACTTGCGACCCATCGTCATGATTGCCTTCTCCCGCGCCGCACTTATGTTCGCTGACCGAGTCGGTCTTGGAACGGATGATGATCGAAAGTCCTTGCATCAAGATCTGCACGCTCGACGCCCGTACCGCCCACTGTCTGGGGTGCGGACGGACGATCAAAGAGATCGCGTGCTGGAGCGCCATGAGCGCCGCCGAGCGCGAACGGGTGATGGCCGAACTGCCGGCACGGCGTGTCGGTCTTTGCAGCGGGGGCGCGCACAGCGCGGGATGATGTGGTGAGCCGCCGTCTAACCTGGTCGATGGTATTCGGTGTCGCACTGATGCTGGCGGTTCTGATCGCCGGCACCAATAGCGACCCCATCGCCAACCTGTTGCATCACAATATCGGCGCTCTGGTGATCAAACTGGCGCTGGTGATCCTCGCTGGCGGCCTGGTGTTGACTCTGTTCCGCGAGCGGTTCTCACAGGCACTGGAAGCCATGGCGTTCTGGGCCATGGTCGGCTTCTTGCTGGTGGTCGGCTACACCTATCGTTTCGAATTGAGCGACACCGCCCACATCGTGATGGCGGAACTGGTTCCGGACCGCGTCACTGGGCATGGCGCGCATGCCGAAGTCGTGCGCGGGAGCGGCGGCGAATTCGCCATTGCCGCGCGCATCAACGGCGCCGGCGTGCCCATGGTCCTCGACACCGGTGCGAGCTCGGTGGTGCTGACGCGCAACGCCGCCAAGGTCGCCGGCCTGCCGATCGAAATGCTCAACTACTCCGTTAATGTGGATACCGCCAATGGCCGTACGCGGGCGGCGCCGGTGACGCTCGACAAGCTGGCGGTCGGCAGCGTGGTGGAACGCGGCGTGCCGGCGCTGGTGGTCAAGTCGGATCTGCTCAAGAACAACCTGCTCGGCATGAGCTTCCTCAACCGCCTGGAAAGCTGGGAAGTGCGCGGCGACCGCCTGCGCATGCGCGGCGGGCCCTAGAACAGGCTGACGAGAAAGCGCAGCGATATGACGCCGAGAAAAATCCCGAAGGCGATTTCGAGCTTGCGCCGCGGCAGCCAGTGCGCCAGGCGAACGCCGTAGCTCGCGGTGAGGCTCGACACCGGCGCCATCAACACGAAGCCGATCAGCGACACGAAGCCGATCGAGAACGGCGGCAATTGCGCCATACGCGGCCAGCCCGCCACCACATAACCGACGGTGCCGGCAATGGTGATCGGCACGCCGAGGCCGGCCGAGGTCGCCACCGCCTGTTTCATCGGCCGTCCGTAGAGCGTGAGGATCGCATTCGAGACCGAGCCGCCGCTCACACCGACCAGCGAGGCGATCAGCCCGGTGATGAAGCCATAAAAAGCGAGCAGCCCCCTGCCCGGCAATTCGGTGCCGAGATTCCAGCGCTCGGTCCCGAACAGCATGCGGATGGCGACAAAGCCGGCGAAGAACACGAACGTAATCTTGAACACCGCCGCCCGGGCATGGGCCGCGATCAGCGAACCCAGTGCCACGCCCAGAATCGCCGGCAGCGTCCAGATGTGCACCACCTCAGGCAGGCCGGCGCCCTTCTTCCGATGGGCGATGTAAGAGCGCACGGTGGTCGGCACGATGATGGCGAGCGAGCTGCCGATGCAGAGCTGCATGCGCAAATCTTCCGGCACGCCAAGCGCGCCGAAGACCTCGTAGAGCACCGGAACAATGATGGCACCGCCGCCGATGCCGAACAGTCCGGCCAGGATGCCCACCAGCACACCGGCGCCCGCAATCCACGCAGCGAGCAGAGCGATCTCTTGGATCGGAAAACCCAGCACCTTGTTATCCCCGGATGATGCAGCGCAGGCAGGTCGTTGAGCGGCGCGTGATCTGATCCGAAAACCGGCTCACCCTGATCGGAATCATGCGCTAGGCGGCGATGTGCGACAAATCCTCCGGCTTGTCCAGGATCAGGGCGAGCGCCTCCGCCATGAGGGCGGCGGAAGCGCCGGGCTTGACCGCCTCGGTCGCCAGATGCCGGCGGAAGGCGCGCGCGCCGGGTACCGCCCGGAACAGGCCGAGCACATGGCGGGTGATCGATGACAGCCGCACGCCCGTGCTCAATTCGCGTTCGATATAAGGGACGAGTGCGAGGCCGGCCTCCTTGGCCGAAGCGAATGGCGCCGGCTCGCCAAACAGCAAAGGATCGACTGCCAGCAGCCGCCACGGCTCCTGATAGGCGGCACGGCCCATCATGACGCCATCGACCAAGGCGAGTTGCTCCTCGGCCTGTTCGAGGCTGGTAATGCCGCCGTTGATGA